>SZPD01000214.1 GCA_030263515.1 Anaerolineae bacterium CFX9
CTCGACCTTCGGGCGCTGGCGCTGGTTGATCGTGTCTTCGATCGCCAGCGGATGAAAACCGAGCACATCGCGCATCACGCGGATGTGCTCCTGCGTAGGGCCGATCATATCGATCCAGAAAACCTTGTCAGAAGCCAGCAGCGCGGGGATATCGTCGGTATCCACCGGCTGAAAGCCGCGTTCCCCCAGAATATAGACGACCACCCTTTACCCCCTGAGCCGCTGCCGGCAGCTAGAATCCACTCAAATGACTGAGATCAGCCCGCCCGTCAGACATGGCGCTGATCGCCTGCAGCAGCCCCAGGCGATTCTGCCGCACTACCGGATCTTCGGCGTTGACAAGCACTTCATCAAAAAAGGTAGTAATGGCTGGCAGCATCGGTTCAAAAGCAGAGAGGAAAGCATCTACGTTGCCATCCTCCGACAGTTCAGACTGCGCAACTTTCCACGCCTCATACAGCGCTTTCTCAGGGGCTTCCATCAGCTTCGCCTCATCAACGCTGAACCGCGTCGTCTCGTTCCGCGTGATGCGGACACAGCGAGCGAACCCATCCAGAAGCTGGCTCCAGTTGGGCTTTTCCACCCAGGCGGAAAGCTGGCGAATACCCTCGACCGCCCGATACGGCGAACGTCCCTGCGCCGCCAGCACCGCCGCGCTGACATCGTGCCGCCAGCCCTGCTCATCCGCCCATGCGCGCAGGCGGCCGGCGATGAAATCGAGGACCTGCGCCCGTATTTCAGCGCTGACCTCGATCGGCTGGGCATCGGCGACCTGATCAAGCGCCTGCCCAAGATCGATGCTGAGCCTGCGATCGATGACGATCTGGATGATCCCCAATGCAGCGCGGCGCAGCCCATAGGGATCGGCTGTGGACTGTGGCGCGAGACCCGCCGCGAACAGCCCGGCAAGACTGTCCAGCCGATCCACCAGCCCCACCAGCGCGCCCGCCATACTCGCGGGCAGGATATCGTCCGCGCCGCGCGGCAGCCAGTGCTCGAAGATCGCGTCGGCAACCGCGGGAGATTCGCCGCGCAGCAGCGCGTATTCACGTCCCATCGTGCCTTGCAGCGAAGTCATCTCGACGACCATCTGCGCAGCAAGGTCCGCTTTGGCAAATGAAGCGGCGCGCTGGGCAACCGCGATCGTATCTGCATCCACACCCAGCAGCGCGCCAACCGATGGGACAAGGCTGGCAACCCGATCGTTTTTGTCCAGCATCGAGCCGAGCTTTTCATGGAAAGTGAGCGTGCCGAGCCGCGCCTTGAAGTCTTCCAGCGACTTCTGGGTGTCCTGTGCATAGAAATACTCGGCATCGCTGAAGCGTGCCCGCAGCACCTGCTCATTGCCATGCGCGACCAGGTTGAGGTGCTGATCATCGCCATTGCGCACCGCGATAAAATACGGCATCAGCTTGCCGCTGGCATCCTCGACGGCGAAATAGCGCTGTTTCTTGCGCATGACCGTGACCAGCACTTCGCGCGGCAGGCTGAGATAGCGTTCCTCAAAACGACCGAGCAGGGCGGTGGGCGTCTCGACCAGATTCGTCACCTCATCCAGAAGCGTCTGATCGTCCGGGACGCGCCCGCCGACCGACGCCGCCAGCCGGGCACACTGTTCCTGAATCGCGGCACGGCGCGCCGCACTGTCAAGAATAATGCCCTGCACCCCCAGCGCCGTGAAATATTCCTCACTGCTGTTGATGATATGCTTGGGGGACCCGTAAGGTCGCAGCCCACGAGTGACGCTGCCGCTGGCGATCCCGGCATAGTCGAACGGGATCACCTGCCCGCCCAGCAGCGCCAGCAGCCAGCGGATGGGACGTGAAAATGCCGTGCCGCTGGCATTCCAGCGCATCGACTTGCCAAATCGGATGCTGCTGATCACGCCGGGGAGCGCTTCAGCCAGCACTTCGCCCGCCGTGCGCCCAACCTCGTTGATCGTCGCCATCACGTAACGTCCGCCGTCCACATCCTCGATGGTGAGGGCGTCCACGCTGATCCCCTTGCTTCGCGCAAAGCCTTCAGCGGCTTTGGTCGGCTTGCCGTCGGCGTCAAAGGCACGATCGGCGGACGGCCCTTTGGCGGTCACCTGACGATCGGGCTGGCGCGGCGCTACATTCCTGGCATGGAGAGTCAGGCGGCGCGGCGTGGCATACACTGAAACCCCTTCGTGCGCGAGGCGGAGATCATCGAAAAGTTTCGGCGCGATCGTCCTGAGCTGTGCCAGCGCATGTTCGACATCATCTGCCGGAAGTTCCTCAACGCCGATCTCAAAGAGAAAATCCGCCGCAGAATCCAGCGCGGGCAGCGTCTGCCGGTCCGCCGTTTCCAGAGGGGGAGCCCCCCACATCGAGGACAGCTTTTCCAGCGGATGCCCCATCTCCTGCCGCTGATCGGCAAAGGCGCGCGCCACACGGCGCGTCATATCGCGCATACGCCGGAAATACAGCGCGCGTTCGGTCACGCCGATCGCGCCGCGAGTATCCAGCACATTGAACAGATGACTGCACTTCAGCACGTAGTCGTAGGCAGGCGCAACCAGACCGGCTTCAAGCGCGCGCCTGCTTTCGTTCTCATAGACATCGTAAGTCTGCTTCAGACCGTTGACATCAGCGATCTCGAAGTAATACTTGCAGTGCTCGATCTCACTGCGCAGCAGGATATCGCCATAGAGCAGCGCGTCTTTTTCACCTGCCAGCCAGTCAATCTGCCAGACGGAATCCTTGCCCTGCAGCGGCAGCGCGATGCGTTCCAGACCGTAGGTGATCTCGACGGCGACCGGGTTCAGCTCGATGCCGCCCGCCTGCTGAAAGTAGGTGAACTGTGTGATCTCCTGCCCGTCCAGCCAGACTTCCCAGCCAAGCCCCCACGCGCCAAGCGCCGGGCTTTCCCAGTTGTCTTCCACAAAGCGAATATCGTGCTCACGGGGATTGATCCCAAGCGCCTCAAGCGAGTTCAGGTAGAGTTCCTGTGGATTCCCCGGATCCGGCTTCAGGATGACCTGATACTGATAGTAATACTGCATTCGGTTGGGGTTCTCTCCATAGCGGCCATCATCCGGGCGAACGCTTGGCTCCACATATGCCACGCGCCAGGCTTCAGGGCCGAGCACGCGCAGCAGGGTCGCCGGGTTCCCCGTGCCCGCGCCCACCTGAACGTTATGCGGCTGCCAAAGAACGCAGCCATGCGCCGCCCAGAATTCATGCAGCTTCATGATGATCTGCTGAAAATTCAGTGGTTTCGTCATCGAGGTATCCAGTGTGATTGTTTCGGAAAACAGCGCCATTATAGCCTTGCCGCCCTACAGACGGAAAGCGCGGGTTGTTTGCGTATTCAGAAGCCTTCAGGGGCAGTCGAGCGTGCCGCGCGCACAGTGCAGGCTGGCAGCCTGATCGCGCTCACCACCGATCAGCGCCGCCAGCCAGTCGATCAGGCGAACATCCTGTATCGCCATCGCATACACCTCATCGGAAAACAGGATAGTGTGGAAGACGCCTGCACCGACGAATGAGCGGAAGTTGGGGAGCTGCGTCAGCGAGTCGAGCATCCGATCGCGCTCGCTGATCCAGTGGGTGGGATCGCCACCCGTGAGCAGGTAGTAGGTCATCTGAAGCGGATCGGCCGCATGGGTGAACTGCGAAAAGGTATGCTGAGGAAAGGCTTCCGCCGCCGCCTGATAAAGCTGTGTCACACTGAACGTCTGCGGGTCGAACGGCTGCAAGCCGGGCAGATCGGGGATATGCGCATACACATTCCAGACGCCAAGAGCAGGCCATCCGGCGGGCGCTACACCGACATACCCATCTGCAAACTGGACGATCGGCGCTTCGGTGTAGTGGCGCATGATCCGCTCGGCATAGAAGATGGAGGCGATCGCGCCTGCGCTGCTGCCCGTGATCAGCACACGCTCAGGATTCGGGTACGTGCGAAAGATCCAGTTGAGCGCGGCGGTGACATTGCGATACCCCTGATGATGAATCGTGATGGTACGTCCCAGGATCGAAGGATAATCGATCACGGCGTCACCCAGATGCACATCTGCCGTGCAGTATGGAATGAAGACAATATCATCATCCCGCAGCGGATTATCCGAATGCCCGAAATCGAAAACGCCGCGATACTCATTGACCTCGCCGTCGAGCGCGGTCTGATCGAATGAAGGGCTGGCTTCAAGACAGGTTGCCCCATCCCAGCACGCGCCGCCCGCCTGGAAATAGATCGTGAGGGTTTCGCCCGGCGCATCGCGGTGGAGAAGCTGGTATGGCGTATCATGAGCGCAGCGTGTGCCAGGCAGATCGCGGACCACGCGCCAGCCTTCCGGCGGCGGTTCGGAACTGCCGTAGAAACTCAGGAAGACGGTGACAGCGCGGGCAGTGATGACCAGCAGGATGATCACGCCCAGCAGCCAGGTGATCAGCAGACGCTTAAGCCAACGTTTTGAGCGCATAATGTCATGTAGTATAGGCAAACGGCGTGCTGTGCGCCATGACCGTAACTCGCGTTCGGCAGACGGGTTATTATGAGTATGATGAACATTGGCAAGCGGCTGCGCAGCCGCATCAAAACGCTCAAGTCTCTTGACGAAAATGACCTGGTTGAGATGGCGAAAGCCGGCGACAAAGAGGCGTTTGGCGAGCTGTACGAGCGTTATGTCGAAAAAATCTATAACTACGTCTACTACCGCACGGGCAATCACCACGACGCCGAGGATTTGACGGCGCGTGTATTCTTCCGGGCGATGGGGCATATCGAGAACTATACTGAGCGCGGCGTGCCCTTTCAGGCATGGCTGTATCGTATCGCTCACAATCTGGTCGCGAACTGGCATCGGGATCGCGGCCGTCGCAAGGTTATTCCGCTGGACGAGTTCATCGCCGCCAGCCTGAAATCAGATGCGCCGGATCGTCAGGCAGAGGACAGGGAAGAACGAGAAGCCCTGCTGAACGCGATCCGGCGGCTGCCCGACGAACGGCAGCAGCTTCTCACGCTGAAGTTCGTCGAGCATTTATCCAACGCCGAGATCGGCGCGATCATGGATCGCACAGAAGGCGCTATCAAGTCACTCTATCATCGAACCTTGATCGCGCTGCGTGATGATCTTCAGAAGTTCGACCCGCTTCTGCGGGAAGGCTCTGCGCAGGACCGCGCAGAGAATGAGTGACGTTCGATTTCATTCTGTTCATCTTGCGAAGGCGAAATCATCCATGAATCAGCAAGACAACAATCGGGGTGACCTGCCCCTGATCAATCTGCTCTCCGCCCTGACGGATGCTATCCTGGCGGATGAGAAAGACCTTGACGCCATCACGCGCCAGTATGATGTGCCACGCCGCGAACTGGAAGGCATGGTACGGATCATCCGCAGGCTGCACGTCGCGCTGATCGGCGTCCGCCCGTCGCCGCGTTTCGTCGCCCAGCTCAAGACGGATCTGATGGGCGAGCGGCGCATGAGCATGGTCAACCGCGTCCGTTATCTGCCGCCGCGCGTGCAGATCGCCGCCGGGATCGCGCTCGTCGCCGGGTTCATGCTGCTGGCGCGCCGCCGCCTCGCTTCGGTGGACGCCCAGGATGTCCTGCCAGCGGAATCCACCGTCACCAATTAGCCCGGTCTGCTCTTTGCCACTTCGTCCGCCCGGCTGTGAAATGATGCAGCCGGGCGGAGTCGACTCTGCCGCGTCATCAGAAGATGTTAAGGCGGCAGGACTTGCAGTCTGACGAAATCTTGCTATAGTGTTGTTATGAACGAAATCTGTTGCAGCGACACCCGCCGATGACCCGCCGGGCGGTTTTGTGTCGCTGTTCTTCGTTGACAAAGCCCCGAACCACGGCTATAATGACAAGTTGCGATAAAAGCCGGATGTATTAACCCCTTGTTTCAATTCACGATAGTTTTACTACGCGTGGTTCACTCCGATTCCCGTTGAGTGTCACAAGAGGAGCCTTACGTTGCCACAGCGGTATGCCCACACCAAGAATTACGCCCGTACCCTTGATGTTCAGGAACTTCCGTCACTGATTGAGGTTCAGCTCAATTCCTTCAAATGGTTTCTCGAAAATGGTCTGGCTGAGCTGTTTGATGAGATCAGCCCGATCGAAAGCTACAACGGCAATCTCGCCCTTTACTTCCCCGGCAATCGCAAGGAAGCGCAGGAATTCGGCTTAAAGTATTGGTTTGAAGAGCCGAAGTACAGCGAGGAAGTCTGCCTGGAACGCGATATGTCGTTCGCCGCGCCGATGTATATCCGCGTGGCGCTCGTCAACAAGGAAACGGATCAGGTCGCCGTGTCGGATATCTTCCTCGGCGACTTCCCGATCATGACGGAAAAAGGCACTTTCATCATCAACGGCACGGAGCGCGTGGTCGTCAGCCAGCTCATCCGCTCGCCAGGCGTATATTTTGACGCGGAAGAAGACCGCACCACGGGCCGCCTGCTCTCCAACTCCAAGCTGATCCCCGATCGCGGCGCGTGGATGGAATTTGACACGCGCAAGAGCGATTATCTGACGATCAAGTTCAACCGCAAGCGCACGATCCCGGTCACGATCCTGCTGCGCGCGCTCGCCGCCGTCGAGGACGGCATGCCGGATTCGCCGATCACGGTGGGCGACGACGAGGAGCTGCTGGCGCTGTACGCGCACGTGGACGACAACCCGGATCATCACTACATCGCCAGCACGATCAAGAATGAACCGCCGTGGGAACTGAAGCGTGAACAGACGATCGCGCAGGCCGCGCTGATCGAGTTCTACCGCCGCATGCGCCCCGGAGATCCGCCCACGCTCGACAACGCGCGTGAGTATCTCGTCAGCCAGTTGTTCGATCAGCGCCGCTACGATCTTGACCGCGTGGGTCGCTACAAGCTCAATCAGCGGCTGCGCATCGACGACATTGTGCCGCGCAATCGCCGCACGATCACCAAGTTCGACCTGGTGAAGCTGGTCGAGCGGATGATCCTGATCAACAACGGGCTGGAGCAGCCGGACGACATCGACCACCTCGGCAACCGCCGGGTCAAGACGGTCGGCGAGCTGATCCAGAACTCGCTGCGCATTGGCCTGCGCCGGATGGAGCGCGTCGTGCGCGAGCGCATGTCGATCCGCGAGTCGGACAACCTGACGCCGATGACGCTGATCAACATCCGCCCGGTGGTCGCGGCGGTGCGCGAATTCTTTGGCTCCAGCCAGCTTTCGCAGTTCATGGACCAGACCAACCCGCTGGCCGAGCTGACGCACAAGCGCACGCTGTCGGCGCTGGGGCCGGGCGGCCTGCGCCGCGAGCGCGCCGGCTTTGACGTGCGCGACGTGCACCACAGTCACTATGGCCGCATCTGCCCGATTGAGACGCCGGAAGGCCCGAACATCGGCCTGATCGGGCGTCTGGCGAGC
>SZPD01000215.1 GCA_030263515.1 Anaerolineae bacterium CFX9
AGTTCACAGTAGACGCGCATCTCTTTCAGCGGTCCTGTGCTGTAGCGCCGGATCACGCCGAAGTGATGCGGCTCCAGCCACTCGAACGGTTCTTCTTCCCACTCGATCGGGATGAGGCGGACGCCCGCGATCGTGAAGCGATGCATTTTGAGCCGCCGCCGCGCATTGACGGGCGCGCTGTCGCGCACCTCGATCTGTGGCACGGCGGCGTCGCGGTTGAAGCGGTTGGTATTGGAGACAGCGCGCCACAACTGCTGTGGAGATGATCGGAAGCGGTATTCCCAGCGATAGTGAAATTCCCCGTTCCGCTTCAGGCTGCTGGAACGAGGAGGAGTCGTCGTGGCGGTCATGTGGCTTTCTGTCATGCCGTCGCTATGCCTGTTCCTCTGGGCTGGGCAGGGTCGGATCAGGCTTGACGACGATCAGATCATCCTCTTCCCGTCCGAGGCGGACCTTCGGCGTATACAGACCGTACTGGTTGAAGAATGATTCCACATCGTCCGCCAGCAGTTCCTTCTTCTCTATCAGCAGCTCGATCAGCGCCTCCGCCATTTCACGATGGACGCGGAAGTCCATCCGCACTTCGTCAAGCACCATGCGGAAGGTGTCTTCCATGGCTTCACGCATGGCAGGGGTTGGCTCGATGCGCGTCGGATCGCTGCCGAAGCTGGCCCCCAGCGGTCCGAACATGCCTGCGGATGCCATCTGATAGAGCTTCTCGCGGATGCGTCCGAAGTCGCTGCCGTCCCCCCAGCCGATCCCGACGCCCATCGTCTGCTGACCTTCGCCGCAGAACTCGATCTCACCCGCCTTGCCGCCGATGCTGACACGCAGATCGTTCATGAGCTGCTCGAACGTAGTCAGCCCGACGAATTCCTCAGTTGCCGGGAACGACCAGACGTGCCCGTGCGCGCCGCCCTGGCGGATGATCGTCACGCGGGAAATGCGGTAATTGGGGCGGTAGAGGCGAATGGCGATGGCGTGACCGGCTTCGTGCGCCGCCAGCCGCCGCTCATCTTCCTTCTTCATATTCTTGATCGGTGAGCGCAAGCCCATTTCATGTTCCGGCTGCGCCAGGCGAATATCCCGGTAAGTCAGGTAGGTGCGCCCGTCGAACAGGGCATAACGCAGTGCTTCGTTGAGCAGGTATTTGATATCTGCCGGGGTGTAGAACGGCGTTTCGGAAGCGATGATGAGCGGATCCACCGACTCATCGTGCGACATCTTGGACAGATAGTATTCGATGATGTCGCGCCGTCCTTCCAGATCGGGCGCGTCTACATGAATCTTCTTGTCAAAACGTCCCGGACGCAGCAGCGCCGGGTCGAGCGCGTCGATACGGTTGGTCGCGCCGATGGTCAGGACGCGCTTCTGTGGCTTGGGTGGGTTGCGGCGCAGAAAGGTGCGATACCACCATGTTTTCAGACGGGCGCGCCAGCCATGTTCGAGGCTGAACCCGCTCATCTCGATCAGCATGGTCGAGAGCAAGCCCATACCGCCGCCGCCCATGCCGAGGAAGACGCCTTCCACGATCCCTTTGCCAGGTTCCGCCGCGCCGCCGCCCTCACGGACGCGGCTGACGCCGCCGCGAGAACCGATGGCGTCGATCTCGTCCATAAAGATGACGGCTGCACCGTATTCCTTGGCGGCGCGCCGCGCTCGGCGATAGACACCGGCGATCTTGAGCGGCGCAATGCCAACGAATGCCGAGGACAGCGATGAGGCATCGACGAAGAAGAAGGGGACGCCGGCTTCGGTGCTGATCGCCTGCGCCAGCCAGGTTTTGCCCGTGCCGGGCGGGCCTTCCAGCAGCAGGCCGTTGAGCGGCTCGCCGCCGGCTTCCTCAAAGACGCGCACGCCGCGCAGCAGCGTCACGATCTGTTTCGCCTGTTCGAGCAGTTCCGGCTGCCCGCGATAATCCTTGAAGCTGACGCCTTCCTGACCGGGCCAGATGGTGTACATGCGCGTGCGGCTGAGGAACCAGAACATGGCGATCAACTGGAAACCGAGCAGGCTGCCCATCAGGCACATGCGACCGATGATGAAGGGGATGTAGGCCAGCGGCGTCTGTACGGCGGCGGCAAGCTGCGCATTGAGCAGGACGGCTATTGTGAAAGCGATGATCAGCAGCAGCAGCCAGCGGCGGGCGAAGAAACGACGGATACGATAGGGAAGTTTCCTTCGCTTATCGACCAGTGTTTCTTCTTCCTGCCAGCTAAAACGTCTGGGTTCAGGATCGGGCGATAAGTTGGTGGGCTTCGCAATTGACATACAGCTATCCGTAAGGAACTCGATGATCTGTATACGTCTGGAAAGCGGCTTTCCGATTTTCCGCTTCCCCCATCAGCACAACGGGCGGCTGGCTGTGGGGGAAAACGGACGAACAACCTGTGCTGGCGGCTTCAGAGCGAACCCGCCGCCGACAGCATGAACAGCGGATGATTGGGCGAGCCTTCATACAACTGAACGCTGCTGGCGCTCTCGTAGATCAGCGTGCCGTTAGCGATCATGTCAAAGAAGGTGTTCAGCGAACGCTCTCCCTGGAGATACGCCTGCGCTGCCGAGCGCTCGATCTGCGCGTTGGCGATGACGATGCCGATGAAGCTTCTGCCGCTGTCGAGCGTGGTCACTGACTGCGGAGCGAGCAGGGTGACGCGCAGAATATCCGCGTTGACGCTCTCGCGCATCGTCCCGACCCACGTCAGTTCAAAGGCGCGGCGCAGCGCGTCGAGCTGGGCGATCTGCCCCTGCGTGGAATTGTCGGTCTGCGGCGGGTTGAATAACATGCTGACCGTGAAAACGCGGTTTTCAAAATCCTCGCGAATCTCGATGATGTCCACAGCGCCGCTGGCGGCTTCGATCCGGTCTGCCGCTGCGGATAAGCCGGGGTCTGTGCCGCCGGATTTATCTGCCATGACGAGATCGCCAGCCTGTACGGCGGTTTCTGCAATCGATTGAGGATTATCCTGACCTGTCAGCACGCGAAGTCCGGGCAGGCTTTGGCAGCCCGCGACGACGAGCAGCGCAACGACGAGGAATGGAAACGAAGCGAACCTGCGCATACGATAAAGTCCTTCAATCTCACCTGATTAGGACGGTCAGGTCAATAGTTGATAGCTTAACACGATTTAATGTGAATCGATCGGAAAGCCTTCGTAACTTTCAGAAAGCCTTAACCTCCTAAAAATTGAGGTGTGCAGGCTGTCTATCCCTTGAAAATGGGGGGATCCAGAGCCTTGAATCGCGTTATGCTACTGATACTTGTAATAACCGGCATGCTGATGCAGGTTCAATATTGAAAGGGCTGCCGAATGCACACACGACTGACAACCCTATATGCGTTCAGCGCGCTGTTCGTTCTGCTGATCCTTGCCGCTGTGCCGGTTTACGCTCAGGGGAATTCGCTCGTGGCGTTCGTCAACACGGGCAGTCAGTTGATCGTGGGCAGCGCGGACGGATCCTATCGCTGGATCATGACCAATCCCGGTGAACAACTGGCGGAGCCGGTCGGCTTTGCCTGGTCGCCGGATGCATCGCGTCTGTTCTTTGCCGTCAATGCTGGTGGGGAAGCCAGCCTGCGCGTCGGCACGATCGCCACGCAGAGCCTGATCGAGATCGGGCGTGTGCCTGCCAGCAATCTGAGCGGCGGCGTGTGGCGGCGGGATGGCGGCGGCGTGTTCGTCGGCTATGCGGATACGATCGCGCTTTTTGATGCCAATGGCGGCGGTGCGACCCCTGTGATCACCGGTCAGGGGGCCGTCCGGCTGATTTCGCCGTATGGCGACGATCGCCCCAACCTTCAGCGCCCCAGCAGCCTGTCTGCCGACGGGCAGTATCTGCTTTTCCAGCAGGCTGATGGACGCTACGCGATCTACGGGCTGACGACCGGTTCCCTGTTTGCGCTGCCGGGCACGAATGACGCTGCCGCCCGCTCAAGCGGGTTATGGTCGAGCGCGGCTCCGCTGGTGGCGACATGGGGGTATCAGGGCAGCGCGATCCTCAATGTGACCTATGCGCCGACCGGGGCGACAGTGACGCTTGACAGCGGGCGCAGCGCGCCGATCACGCCGCTGGCGTGGATTCCCGGCTCCACCGCGCTGATCTACCGCGATGCAACCGGTTTTGCGCGGGTCACTGATCTGTCGTGCCTGGCATCTTCATGTGCCGGGAACCCACTTCAGACCGGCGTTGAACTTGCGCCAGCGACGGCGACGGATATCCAGACCGAGAGCGGCTTTGCCTTCTATCGCGATGGCGACGGGATTTATGCGGTTTCGCTGAGCTGCCTGAACGCAGGCAACTGCCTGAGCAGCGCCAGCCTGCTTGGCATCAATGCAGCTCCCGGCACTGTCCTGCATATCTCCGGCGGCACGCTGGCCTATACCAGCTACACCGCTGACCCGAATAATCCGGCCGATCGCGCGGTCAACGTGATCGATCTGGCGTGCCTGAGCAGCGGCGGCTGTCAGCCGATCCCGGTGGTATCTGGGGCGGTGGCGGGGCTGGTCTCGCCGGACGGGATGGCGGTTGTGATCGAAGGGGCAGCCGGGCTGAATGCCTTTAATCTGGTGACGTTTAACCCGGCATGGCTGAGCGATTATTCGGGCGGTCAGCTTCTGCTGGATGCGCAGTGGCGATGAGCTTTTCGGCACAGGTACATGAATCAGAACGGGCGCGACCCTGAAAAGAGCCGCGCCCGTTTGTTTGCCAGTGACAGGCAAAAAACTTATTCTGGCAGATTGCCCGCCGGTGGCAGCGGGCGTCCGCCCCAGACGACATCGAAATTGGCGCCCAGCGCTTCTGCTGGAACCCAGACATACTGCGCCTGGCAGGCGACGAACAGCTTGTAGAAGCCATCACGCGCTTCGATGATCCACCATGACGTGCCGACTGGCAGGACGACATCGGTCAGCGTGTCGTATGAAGCATCCCAGAAGACCTGCGTCGGGAAGATCACGCGCCCCTGACCGAGTGTGGTGGGTGACAGCGGATACGGACATGCAGGTGAGGCAACGGTGGGGATGGCTTCACCCTGGCACGAATCATAGACCGAGTTGGGAACATCATAGGGATCGATAGCATTGTAGGTGTAACCAAAGCCAGTGCCGTCGGTATCGACATAGATACCGATATCTTCATTATCATAATACCGATCCACGGTATAGATCACCTGCTGAGGTTGCCCGATATCCCCGCTAACCATAAAGGAAGCGAGCAGAGTGCCATCGTCAAAGATGTTCACATAGACTATGTTCGACACTATTGTCCCGGCTGCAAATTTGGCGAAAGACTTGCCGTCCAGCCGCACTATCAGCGGCGCTGGCATGATGAAATCGATCACGATAGTGCAGCCGACGGTTTGTGCGTTCAGCCCGATACTGCTGGCTCCCCCGGAAACGGGCATCACGGCGGCGACGAGCATGAGCAGGACAACGACGGAAACCATAGATTTTCGGTAAAGCGAATTCATAGGATCTCCTGTGGATTAAAACGGGTAAAAATTGGTGAGGACTACGATGGGCTTCGCGTGTCTGTCACGGAAATCAACTATACAGCATTTCCAAATACGCGCGACTCATAAAGTACTGCCCTTGCTGAAAGCACCTGACGGGATCCCGCCCGGCGCTGTTCTCTTATTGAGGAGAGGAAAAACACACTGATGAAGATTCGACCGGAAACTACTGCTGATTATGCGGCGCTCGCCCGCCTCAATATCCTCGCGTTTCATGAGCGCATCGACGAATCGCATCTGGTCAGCCTGGTGCGGCAGCGGCGCGCCTACGATCCTGATCTCTGCCTCGTTGCAGAACTGGATGGGCAGATCGCCGGTCACATCATGTTCAACCCGATGCGCATCCGCCTGATGGGGCAGACGCTCGATGCGGTCAACCTCGCGCCGGTGGCGGTGCTGCCGGGCTATCAGCGGCAGGGGATCGGCAGGGCGCTGATTGAGGCGGGGCACAAGGTGGTACGAGACAAAGGTTACGGAGTGAGCCTGCTGCTGGGGCACACGGACTACTATCCGAAATTCGGCTATGTGATGGGGCTGTTCGGGATGGCTTCAGTTGAAGTTGACTCCGAGGCGGAAGGCGCTCCAGCAGACAGCCTGACTGTCCGCACGGTGACCGAGGCTGACCTGCCCGCGCTGATGGCGCTCTGGCTGCATGAGGAAGGCGGCGTCGATTTCTCGGCGGAGCCGGAACCGACGCTGATCGACTGGCTCAGTCCCAACCCGGCTGTCCAGCCGCGCATTTATGAGCGGGATGGGCAGATCGTCGGCTACACCCGGATCGACACGCGCCGGCCGCATGCCCCGCTCATGTTCCTGTCCGGGGATGCGCTGTCCGCGCGCCAGATGATCGCGTGGTGTGCCGCTCAGGCGGGGCAGCGGATGCTCACCCTGCCGCTGCACCCGGCTTCGGCTTCGGCGGCATTTTTCAACGGCGCGAAGGTCGATCCGTGGAATGCAGCGATGGCGATCCCGCTGACGGAGGATACGCCGCTGCATGACTTCATCGGGCAGGTGAAATCAGGTCAGCGGCTGCCCGGCAGGCTGATCTGGCCGAGCGTGTTTGATGTGAGCTAGGGGATCACTGTGCCGGAGCGTTCAAAGACTGTAATTCGCCAGCCGCGATCCTGATCAGTGGTTTGGATCTGCCAGCCTTCCACACGGAGTTTTTCTGTCTGTGCCTGAAAGATGCTGGCGGCTTCACTGCGCAGCCGTTCCTGAGCGGATCGATCGCTGTTGAAACTGCCGGTTGGACGCCACGAGAACAGCGCTTTGGAGGTTTTCTTCCATGCGCTGTAACTGCTGTAGGTTCTGGATAATCCGTCGCTGCCCCGGCTGATCTGGCTGCGCAGCGTGGATGCCAGATCACCGGGTAAGAGCAAAACGACTGCGCCGCATTCATCGCGGACGCAGTCGATCAGCATGATGAGTGAAACCAGATGTTTCTCAGCCACCGGCCATCGCTCCGATGATGCGGAACGGTTCTTTGCCCTTCACCACATCGTCTGGCACGCTGGCGTCCGGCGGCTCATGAGAGAGATCCTCTCCGCAGGCGAAGAAGCGGACGAACGCCCGGCGTTCATGCGTCGAAGTATCGCGGATCGTGCCGCGCAGCATCGGGTAAGCCGCCTCCAGCGCGTCCAGGATGGCGCGCTGTGTGACCGGCTCCGGCACATCAAGATCGACCGCACCTGTCACCTGTGCCAGCGTCCGCAGATGCGTCGGCAGGGTCACACGGATGATCATGACAGCACCTGCACCTCAACCGACAGCACGGGCGGCAGATCGTGGACGATCGGCATCCAGTGATCGCCGGAATCAGCGGAGACGTAGACCTGC
>SZPD01000216.1 GCA_030263515.1 Anaerolineae bacterium CFX9
GTGGTCAAAAACTACCATTACATTGTCATGGTCAAGGTTTTTTGATAATCTATCCATGAATCTAATTTGAAAGGCCGTATCATGGCAGATGACGACAAAAAACGATTGGCGGAACGGATTCGCCGCGCCCGCCGGGAAGCCGAGATCACCCAGGGAGAACTGGCGTCACGCCTGGGTATTAGTCAGGGTGTTGTTTCCAATGTCGAAACCGGCGTTTCGACCATCAATGCTCCCGATCTGCCCCAATGGGCAGCTGCATTGGGCAAACCAGTTATGTATTTTTACCTCGACGACAATCTGTCGTTGCATGAACGTGCTGCCGCCATCCTGAGTATGTTTCCCCAGGAGCGACTGGCGTTCGTCCTTCAGATGTTAGAGAACCTGGCGCTCACCATGCGAGAACAAAAAGATACCACCGATTCTATCCATGACCAGCACTGACGCACCGTCGTTACGACCACCGTCCTGTTTACACACGACCCGTTACCCATCACAATAGCAGCTTGCATCGACACAAAGAACAAAACAAATTAATATATTACAGTCACCATTTCTTTGTTAACAATTTTTGTGTTGCTTGGATAAGTAACCATCTCGGTGTAGGCAGGGAGGTCTACTTGATGGGAAAACCTCGATCCGTTGTGTGTTCTGGCACACGGTTTTAGGTGGTTCGTATGGTAAACACGTCTGATCAGGATACCACCAGCAGCCGGTATGCCGTCTTTGCAGCCAAAGTCCAGGTTCCCAGCATCGGTTCCAATCTTGTCATCCGTACCCGGCTCTATTCTCAACTGCAACCCATTTTACAAGCCAGGCTTGGACTGATTTCTGCGCCTGCTGGTTTTGGCAAAACCACCCTGGTCAGCGCGGCCATCCAACACTTCAATTGGCAAGCTGCCTGGGTCTCGCTGGATACCCGCGACAACAACCCCTTACGTTTCTGGATGAGCCTTTTTTACGCATTTCGCGCCGTTTATCCCGAGCTTCCATCCCCACCAGTCGACATCTCGTATGCTAACTTTCCTCAATACCTCGACCGCTGGATGGCCTGGCTGCTGAAAGGGCTGAACACTGTCTCAACCGATATGCTCCTGGTATTGGATGATTATCACGTCATTGAAACCAGACGATTCATGACGGTCTCCGATTTGTGAACGACCACCTGCCAGCCAACCTCCATCTTGTGCTCATCACCCGCAGCGATCCCCCATTTCCGCTGGCGCGGATGCGAGTCAATCGGAGGCTGATCGAAGTGCGAACCGATGACCTACGCTTTCGCGCCGATGAAGCCTGGTGTTTCTTGAACACAGTTGAAAACCTGACACTAAACGATACCGATCTGCGGCTCCTGGAACAGCGGACCGAAGGCTGGCCCGCCGGGTTGCAGATTGCTGCGCTCTGTTTGCGCGATGCCGAACCGAGTCGGGAACGAGTGTCCAGCCTGACCGGAACCCATGCGTATCTGGCCGATTATTGGACGGAAGAGGTGCTGCGAACACTGCCAGAGGCGGTGTACACCTTCCTACTCGAAACCTCCTTACTCGACAGACTGACCGCCAGTCTGTGTAATGCAGTAACGGAACGCAGCGACGGGCAAACCATGCTGGATTACCTGGAACATGGTAATCTGTTTCTCATCCGCCTGGATGATCACAGGCAGTGGTACCGGTATCACGCCCTGTTCGCTGATTTTTTGTATCAACGGTTGAAATGCACAGCTAATGGGCGCGTGATGGAGTTACACCGGCGGGTCTGTGCCTGGTATGTTCAAAACAGGTTATACGAACCAGCCATAATCCATGCCCTGGCGATCCCAGATTACACCTATGCTGGCGACCTGCTGGCCGACGCCGCATTCCCATTACTGTTTGGCGGCGATATACCTACGCTTCTGCATTGGTTGAACCTGCTGCCCGCCGAGCAAATCCAGGTGCGGCCAACCCTTGCCTTGCTTTACGCCTGGATTTGCCTGCTTACAGGCGAACTCGATCAGGCAATAACGTCGTTGGACCGGATTGAAGCAGGTAGTACCGGTGATCCGGTAGTTGCATCCGGTGATTTCAGAAGCCAGGTTTATTCCATCCGGTCTGAACTGGCACATCTGCGCGGGGATGTCCCGTCGGCGCTGGCCTTAGCCCAGGAAGCCGTTCATAGCCTGTCCGAGGAATATACTTTGATGCACGGAATCATCACCATTAACCTGGGCTATGTTCAATGGTCAAGCGGCGATCTCGACGGTGCCAGTCACACCCTTGATGGCGTACGAACCCATTCAACCCGGAATGATCCCCTCCTGATGAACCTCCTGGCACTCAACAACCTGGCTCGCCTACAGTCACTGCTAGGGGAACTCGATCTGGCTGAGGTAATGTATCAGGAAGCCCTGGATCTGATGGGTGACGGGACGGCACAGTTCGAGGCTTTGGCTGGACTGACCGAGGTCGGTTTGGCCGAACTGGACTATCACCGGAACCGGGTCGAAGCCGCTGCCTATCACGCCCGTCACGGCATCGAACTCGGAAAACCCTGCATTTATGTCAGGAGTTTGCTGACTGGCTATTTCACCCTCGCTATGAGCCAACACGCGCTTGACCAATCGCAGGTAGCAACCGAAACGCTGCGGGAGGTAGAGCGCCTGATCCGCCGGGCTGGGTTAACACCGCTGCTGCATCATCTGCAAGCGCTGCAAGCCCGCCTGTGGTTAGCTGAAGGTAACCTGGTCTTAGCTGGCGCGTGGGCAAAAAAGAGTCATCTCGACGTTACGGCAAAACCCGGTTACTGGGATGAATATGTCTATCTGACCCTCGCTCAGGTCCGTATCGCGCAAGGACGAGCCAGCGAAATCCTACCGTTGCTGCAGCATCTGGCAGAGCAGGCAGGACAGCAGCGACGGGTGACTAGCCTGGTCGAAATCCTGACGCTAAGTGCGTTGGCGCATGGATCACGCCGGGAGATCTCGGAGGCACAGCAGTTCCTCATCCGTGCTTTAACATTGGCCGAACCGCAGGGTTATGTACGAATTTTTGTCGACAAAGGCAGTGCGCTGATGAACCTGATGCAGCAACTCGGCGTGGATAGGACACCTTACACAGCAGGCCTGATGCACGCCTTTGCGGCGAGCAGGACGCAGCTGTGTGCCGTGCCAGCACGCGCGATAACCGATTTGTCCGCTGAGTTTGAACCACTCAGTGAGCGTGAAGCGGAAGTCCTGGCACTGATCGCTGACGGGCTGTCCAATCAAGAGATCGCGAGTCATCTGGTCATTTCCATTGGCACGGTGAAGACCCACGTCAAAAGTATCCTGCATAAACTCCATGCGAGCAATCGTACCCAGGCTGTCGCTCAAGCGCGCCGGTTTCATCTGCTGTGGTCTTGATTGAATTCGGAATATGCTCCCAATTGCGGTGTGAGTGCTGTCCGCCATCTGTGCCAGGAGACCTACAAATGTCGTCCCTGTGTGTTTGAGATTTCGTTCTCTGGCTAAGGTGAATACCTCTTTTGAGCGATACCACTCTCTCTTTCGAGAGATGGACAGCAGACCCCAAAATCGTAAAAATAGCCTCGCAAAATTGGCTCATATTCATGAAGAGGTGAGCACTACAGTATGACCAGCGAAGACCCCCAACGCCACGAAATGATCTGCCGCATCCAGCGTCTGCTGCAAACGTTCCCGGATGAAATCGTTGAGCAGCTGGTCAAACAATGGGAGGAAGAATTAGAAGAACGCTATCTTCACAGTACAACCGACCCAGGCCCCAGTACAACTCATGAATCTTCAGATCAGAAGTCTTGAATTCAAATGGAGGGCGCTGACGCGCCTTCATTGTGTCCCACCACCCACCCCCAGGTGCCGCGCGCTGACGCGCCGATTCAAGTGCGCCCAACGCACCCGATTTGCCCGTCTGCGCCCGCCACGATCTGTCGTTTCACCCCCGAATCACCATTGGCTCACGTCACCTCCTCACTGCACAGCGTTCAGCCCATACGAGCACCCACCCCGTTGGTTAGCTGACCCACTGCTGCCAACACCTCACCCTGTTACCCCTTTCTGTCATGGTCTTTTTTGCCCAACCGTTCCCGCTGCCAGGGCGTCTGCATCACGACCGGATCGCTCGTTGAAGGTCAGTGGCTGCTCCGCCTCATACGCTGTCGTGGTTTCAGCCACCAGGCTGCCGGTGATGCATTGGCAAAACATCCGCTGCTCCTGTCCCCGCTGAAGCAACCTGCTGACGCTCCGTGCCTGACTGTGCGCGGAGTATTGCCACGATGGCACGTTCCGCCACCGTGTCAAGGCGCTCGTTCCTGGCTTGTGCCGTTTCACTCACCACGAGCGCCCTGCGGGTTCCCTTGACACGGCGTCTGAGGGGAACGTGCCTGACCGATGGCAACTCCGGCACAGGGTCGGAGCGCAAAAAGCAGGCGCACAGCGCCAGGAGGTTACAGCAATGTCGTACCAAATTCACGTTATCGTCGGCAACCTGGGTGAAACCCCCGAACTGCGGGAGGCGAATGGACAACCGGTTGCCACCTTCTCCGTCGCGGTCAACAACCGTCGTGCTGAAAAGCAGACGACCACATGGTATCGCGTGACGGCCTGGAATGGGCTGGCAGAGACCGTCGTCAAGTACCTGGAAAAGGGGCGGCGGGTGCTGGTGGAAGGCAGTAATTTGCGGGCCAGCGCTTATGTTGACCGGGATGGGCAGCCACGTGCGAGCCTGGAACTGACCGCCAACCGCGTACAGTTCATGGACAGCGCACCGGGTGGTGAGGAGGGTACTGACGAGGGTGAGAGCCAGGACATACCGTTCTAGGCGATGACCCCAGGGCGGCTACGGATGCGTGGCCGCCCTTTTTGCGTGCTGCTGGCGCGCGGCACTTTTTCCACCCGCCAGCAGCGTTGTGAACCCACATCATCAGCCGGTTAACCGATGCAATCGCTTCGATTACCCTACAGACATGATTTACCAGCTACAATACGTTTAACCGTGAATCAGAAGGTAAAGACACATGGATCGGCGTCTGATTGTGGTAATCTTTTTATGGGTCTTATGTTCCCTCTATTCGCCAACCAAAGCACAGAACCCACTTGTACCCAATCAAATCGCTCAATTAGGACGTGGAACAGCAGAAACTCTCGACTGGCATCCTGGTGGTGATGTGCTGGCAGTCGGTGGCAACCTGGGCGTTTGGTTCTATGACGACAGCCTGGCGGATTTGGGCCATTTCCCCGATACCGGTTCGGTTGCCTGGCTCGCCTGGTCGCCAGATGGTCGTCAACTGGCAACAGCCAATCAGGATGATGATACTGTGAGGTTGTGGGATGTGAACTTAGCCTCCTACCAACTTCATCTGAAGCGCTCATGGACGTTCCACGATGATAGTTACTTTTTGCGTTTCTCGTGGGCACCTGAAGGTGAGCGCTTGGCCGTCATTACATCTGATGGGGCAGAGATACTTGATGTAAACACGGGAAAAACCCTCCTGACGATTCCTGATCTCGAATTTACCCTGGCATGGCATCCCGATGGTACACAGATTGCCGGCATGGTTGACCTTGGTGGAGAGACTGGCGAGCAAGTACGTGTATGGGATGTGGCTTCCGGCGCGGTTGTAAACACCTATATGGGTGCAGACCCATCTCTATTCTGGAGTGATATTCAGTGGAGTCCTGATGGCTCAGTATTGGTCGGAATAACCTCTATTCCGGCGACACTCCACGCCTGGAGCGTAGAAACTGGCGATATGTTGAATGACGTTGATACTTTTGCGGGAGAGTTTAGTGCTTACTTCGATATGTGGTGGCTCAATGATGGTCAACAACTCGTCACCGTATCTCGCCATATTTCGTCGTCGACAGCCAACAGCGTCCTCGACATATGGGATTCGGAGAACTGGACAACGATTGATCAAGGGTTTCTACTAGGCGATGTCCGAAGTATCGTAAAACGTCCTAATGCTGATGTATGGGCGCTGCTGACAGGGGACAGCCAAATGATGACATGGGGTCTTGAAAAGGCAGAACCCTTGCAAGTTAGATCTGTCCATAGTCAACCACCATACCTACTCGCATGGTCTTCTGACAATCAACACCTTGCTGCTGCAAGTCCAGCAGGTGAATCGATCACGATCTGGGATATAACGATACGCGACCAACCACAGGCCCAAAGGGAGGCAATACCCTATCAGGGCTGGAACCTTGATGAATTGCGTTGGGGCGTGGACGGTGACACATTGATAGGTTTTCTGTCGATTCCTGAAATCACTGCACCCGGCGCTTTCCCGATAGCCTTCATTGTGGAATGGGATTCCCAGACCGGCAAATACTTAGGCACCCTCCATGAAACACCGGGATATGTCGCTCACGATGGTTCCGGTGATTACCTGCCACACTACATATGGAGTGACGATTTCATCCGAGTAGTAACGGAAATGGGTGATCGGGCGCTCACTATTTCTACAGCAGGCGGCGAAAGCGACTTCTTTTCGCCAGACGAGGAGATCACAACGATAGATATTGTAGACGATCTATCTGAAATAATCTGGAGTCCTGATAACACGCTGCTTGCCGTTATCACGCACGATTCACAGGGCGAAACCTCGGCCTGGGTTTATGACGCCAAAACGGGTGATCTGGTCAACCGATTAAGACCATCTTTCTGGGCTACGCTGTATGATATTTCGTGGAGTCCTGATAGCTCAATGGTCGCATTGGTCGGTCGTCGTGGTATTGCAGGTAGTGGCGAGACTGAATATGGACTGGATGTTTTAGAAGTCGATCCGTCGTCGGATGAGGCTGCACATATCACAACACTAATGGATATAGATACGACATTCCATCACGCCTGGCATCCAGAAAGTCGAGCCATCGCGGTAACCACTTCAGTTGGCATCGGCATCTATTCACTTCAAAACACACCTATCGGTGTTAATCCATCACCGATAATACTCATTCCAGATATGCAGGCGACTGTCGTCGACTGGAGTCCCGATAGCAGCTATCTTGCAAGCGGGCATGAAAATGGCACAACCCGAATCTGGGACATGAACACCCTCGACAAATAAAATCATGAGTTATTCTCGTTTAACAAACTGATCTATTCGTATCATATCTCTGACCACCGCCGCCAGGTAGTTCTCACCATTCAGCAGCTTGGATGGTCAAGCAGTTGTTCGCGTTGAAGGACATGTCGGTGGCGGCGGAGTAGCGGGCTAAAAGCCCGCCCCTGGAGTTTGGCAGATTAAAGGAAGTCGTTGTGAGAAAACAGCGACTTTTTTGTTGCGGGGATGAGGAAAAGGAGGCAGAAGGTAGTTCAGGAACG
>SZPD01000217.1 GCA_030263515.1 Anaerolineae bacterium CFX9
CGGATGGCGAAAGCATAGCTGTCGCTCGGCTGCCGATCGTCGTATGACAGCCAGCGCGCCAGCCGCTGCGGCGAGCGCGGAGCTGCCGGAGAGGCATCGAACATCCGCGCAAACTCCGCATCTTCGTACCAGCGTGCCGCCACTGAGGCATCCTCAGGCATGAAGGCAGTCAGGCGCACGCGCAAGCCGATGAAAAGACTCGGATTGATCATGGGATCCCCCTTACGCCGCGCGGCGGCGCACCGCTCTCCACAAGATCACGCCCATCCCCAGCACGATCAGCCCGGCGACATAGATCGCCAGCAGCACAGACGGCGTGGATCGCGCCATCTCGATGATCGCCCGGCGCATATCGAAGGCGCACGAGTCCACTTCTGCCGGGCTGGTGACGGTCATCACCTCGATCACGCTGCCCGTCTGCGCGTCCACCAGGATGATCGCCGCAGCAGCAGGGTTCCCGCCAAATGACGCCGCGCTCACCCACCAGACCGTCCGCGCCGCCGAGTCGATCCTCACGTGAAACGCGATCGGCGCAGAAACGACGCCGGGATCACTGCCGTAAACCGCCCGAATCGCTTCAAGCGCGGCTGCCTGTGCGGCGTCCGCAGACACAGGCTGCTGCACACCGTCTGCCCGCGTCCCTGCAAACGTCCGCAGCGCATCGGCAGACTCACAGGCGGCAGGAGCCGGCGTCCCATCCGAAGCTGAGAACCACTCATAGCGTGGAGCCATCCAGATGGGAAGCTGCTCACGCAGAAGCCATCCCGCCATCACCGCCGGGATAATCAGAAGGATCAGGCTGTAGAGCAGCACGCGGCGGCGCACATCACGCCTCCGCAATACCGGGGAATGTCCATGCCAGGGCTTCAGGAAGCACGCTCTTGAAGCCGACCAGCCCATGCCCGCTGCCAGTCTCGATAAACCGGTAGCCGGTATCACGGCGCGGAGCCAGTGCCTCGCGCAGTGCGTGCGATGGGCGCAGGAAGCGGGCTTTCGCCTCATAACGACCGACAGAGTGGAAGATGCGGCGCGGCACAGTCTCTGATTCGGTGAACTGTACCTTAAGCGCGTTGAGCTTGTCCTGGTTAGCCCCCTTGCCAAGCGGCGGCGAGATCATGATCAGCCGTGAGAACACCACCGGATTGCGCAGCGCCGCGTGCGCCGCCGCCACCGCGCCCACCGCCACCCCGCCCACCGCGACGCGCGTCGGGTCGATGAAGTAGTGAGTCTGGATCATCGGCAGCAGCTCGCTGAGAAGAAAGGCGTAGTGCTGCTCATTGGCGGTGTATTCGCGGTCGCGTTCCGCCTGCTGACCGCTCTGCACCATCGCGATCACCGTCGGCAGCATCCGTCCATGCTTGATCAGCGCGTTGGCGATGGCGGGCACTTGCAGGGGGCCAACCGCCCACTGACCGTCATGCAGGATCAGCAGCGGGTAAACCGTCTCCGACGCCTCGTATTCCGGCGGCGTATACACCCAGACCTTACGGTTCTGCACACCGAGATTATCGCTGGCAATGCTGTGCTCATGGAGCGTTCCCTGCGGCAGATGCGAAAAGCTCGTCCAGTCCGGCAGTGGGCGCGCGTCCGGCATCCGCAGCACCGAAACCGTCATCTGCGCGGTTTCCATGCGCGTCGGGTTGAGCGGATCCGGACGCCAGTGCCGCGCGATGCGCCCGGCGATGTCGCTTTCCTGTGCCAGCGGCGTACCGGGATCGTTGACTGCGATCAGGTAATCGAGCAGATCATCAGTGGCGAAAGTGCGCGTCACATACCATAATTCCGTGCCTTCAAGCTGGAGCATGGGATCGAATGGCGGATCGCTGGGAATCGTATCCAGATTGAGCGCCACCGTGTCTGCCGCGCTGTGATAAACAAACGTCGCCTGATCTCCGTCCACCCACGGGAAGGAAGACCGCTCTTCAAGCAGCGCACTGACCAGCGGCTGGCGATCGGCAGGCGGCGTCTGGAGGGCTTCTGCCAGGAATGCGCTAAAGGAGTCCCAACGGGGCATCGTATTCTGCTCCTGTATCCTGTCTCACGCACATCAATTCAGACAGATTGTAACATCTCCGCCCGCTTTGGCGACACTTTGCCGCAGGCGGCATCGACCAAAGGCTGAGGAAGACGTGCGCCCCGGCTGTAGATTTATGGGTTCACAGGCAGAGCCGGGACGGGTTATAATCGCGCCGCATCCCGTTCTGACAAAGGACGACCTGGAAAGCGAGTTATTTGATGCAGAAATCCACTCACCCGGCGGCTGACGCCACGGGCACTGCCGAACGCAAGTACACTGTCAGCGTGATCATCCCGTGCTACAACGAGGTGAATACACTGGCAGAAGTGCTCGACCGTGTTGAAGCCGTCGGGATCGCCAGCGAGATCGTGATCGTCGATGATGGCTCGGTTGATGGCACGCGCGATGTGCTGGCGGAGATCGAAGCGCAGAACCGTCCCGGTGTGCGCGTGTTCTATCATGAGGTCAACCAGGGCAAGGGCGCAGCGCTTGTCACGGGCTTCAAACACGCCACCTGCGATATCCTGCTGATTCAGGATGCCGATCTGGAATACGACCCGCGCGAATATCCGGTGCTGCTCAGACCGATCGAGGAGGGGATTTCCAGCGTCGTCTATGGGTCACGCTTCCTCGGCGGTCCTCGCAAGGCGATGAACTTCTGGAACATGGTCGCCAACAAGATCCTGACGCTGGCGACGAACATCCTCTACAACGCCATCCTGAGTGATATGGAAACGTGCTATAAGGTCTTCCGGCGTGAAGTCGTGCGCAACATGGTCATCCACGCGCGCGGCTTCGAGTTCGAGCCAGAATTCACCGCGAAGGTACTCAAGCAGGGCATCCGCATCTACGAAGTGCCGATCTCGTACAACGGGCGGGAGTGGACGGAAGGCAAAAAGATCCACTGGACCGACGGCCCGATCGCGCTGTGGACGCTGCTCAAGTACCGATTCGTCGATTGACGGAACGCCTTCAAAATCCGGATCATCCTTCCCACTCGCGGAGAGCCGTTTTTCTGATCGCGGCGCAACTTTCGCCTCTGTCAGGACGTATAAACGTCCAGTCACTCATGACATGCAGGAGGCACAGCCATGCGCCAGCTTCAAAACCGCAGCCGCACAGGGATCAGCGCGGCGCTCGTGATCGCG
Organism: Anaerolineae bacterium CFX9; assembly: GCA_030263515.1. Classification (GTDB taxonomy): domain Bacteria; phylum Chloroflexota; class Anaerolineae; order Aggregatilineales; family Phototrophicaceae; genus Flexifilum. Next base: position 3,166 of record SZPD01000217.1, read on the forward strand.
ATCATGGCGATTCTATCCACGCTGATGTTGTCTACCGTCAGCGCCCAGACGGAAACAACAACCGAACAATTGGATCTGACGGCTACCGCCGTGATCCTGTTCGCAACCAACGAGGCTCTCGGCACACCGATCACCACGCCATTTCCGCCCGCGCCCAACGCACAATCTACCCTGCTGGGTGACATCGACCCGATGATGTTGACCGCAACGGCCGTTGTTCAGGGGGCGACGCAAACCGCCATTGCCACGGGCATCACGACCGAGATGAGCGCGCAGGCGGACGCCGCCAGTACAGACAATACTGCGTCCATGCTGGTGCTGGTGCTGATCGTCGGCATCGTCATGGCGGTGATCGGCTTCGTCGTCGGGCAGCGCACCGGCAGCACAAAACGGAAAAACTCGTAGATCACCGGCTAACAGAAAAGCCCGCCTCTGCATCGAGACGGGCTTTAGTCAGTTTGCTGAAGCCGGATCAGCGGGCAATCTGCGGGATGCGATACATTCCCATCGCGTCGCGAACCGCTTCCATCGTCGCGCGCGCTTCAGCACGGGTACGTTCTGTTCCGTGCGCGAGCACTTCTTCCACAAGTCCGGGCTGGCTCTGATAGCGGGCACGGCGTTCACGGATCGGCTCCAGGAAGTTGTTGATCGCCACCGCCAGCTTGCGCTTGACCTCAACATCGCCCACCTTGCCGACCAGGTAACGTTCCTTGAGGTCATTTACCTCATCGAGATTCGGGTTGAAGGCATCATGGTAGATGAAGACCGGGTTGCCTTCAACACGTCCCGGAATGTCGGCGCGGATGCGGTTCGGATCGGTGAACATTCCACGCACCTTCTGATTGACCGTTTCCTCGTCGTCGCTCAGGAAGATGGCATTATCGAGCGACTTGCTCATCTTCGCCTGTCCATCCGTCCCGACCAGAGAGGGAACATCGCCGATCAGCACATCCGGGATCGGGAAGACCTCGCCGTAAAGATAGTTGAAGCGGCGGGCGATTTCGCGCGTGACTTCAATGTGTGACTCATTGTCCTTGCCCACCGGCACAAGATGCGCGCGCGGCAGCAGGATATCCGCCGCCTGAAGCACGGGATAGCCAAGCAGTCCGAATGGCATCGAGTCGTCGAGATGTGCCGCAGCAGCCATCTCCTTGAGGCTAGGGACGCGCTCCAGCCGGGCGACAGTGACAAGCATCTCGAAGATCAGGTTGAGTTCGTAGGTTTCGGTCACGCCGCTCTGAAGGAAGATGGCGCTCTTCTCCGGGTCGATGCCGACGCTCAGATAATCCAGCACAACATCATGAACATTCTGGCCGAGCTGCGCCAGAAAATTGCGTTCCGGCTTGGTCGTCAGCGTATGCAGATCCGCCACAATGAAGAAGCATTCGTATTCGTCTTGCAGGCGAAGGCGGTTTGCCAGCGATCCCACGTAATGACCGAGGTGCATTTTGCCAGTGGGACGATCGCCCGTCAGGATGCGCTTCTTCGCGCCCATAGAAGTTCCTCTCTTGAAATCGCAATTTGTTGAAATCGGTGCCATTATACTGAAGAATCGGCAAAATGAATGGCACAGTCACCGAAGGAATCTATCGATGACGTGGGTCAGTCCACCTACCGACAGTCTGCCGCCTGCATCACCCCGACGCAAAAACGGCTTGCCGCCGTTTTTTGTGTGGTTTGGGCGTGCGCTGGTGGCGCTGGCGTTCATCGCCGTGCTGGTGACCGCTGGCCGCTCAGTCGTCCTGTGGTTTCACCAGGCGCGGGAAGCGCTGGATTATCCCTACAGCCTGAATTATGGCGAAGGCCCCCTGCTCGATCAGGTGGTTCGGCTGGCGACGGGCGGCGATCTGTATGATGGCGACCTGAGCACACCGCCCTACACCATCACCAATTATCCGCCGCTGTACCTGCTGGCGCAGACGCCGTTCTATGGGCTGTATGGTCCTGCCTTCTGGTATGGACGGCTGATCTCGCTGGTCAGCGCGGTAATGGCGGCGCTTTTCCTGGCGCTGACGATCCGCGCCGCCGCGCGAGACACCTTAGCCGGGCTGGCTGCCGGGATGATGCTTTTCGCCGTGCCTTACATTTTCTTCTGGTCGGCGCTGGCACGGATCGATACCCTGGCGCTGGCGCTCAGCATGATCGGGCTGTGGCTGGTGGTACGGTTTTCAGGGTCTTCGGGGGCGGTGGTGCTGGCGGCGCTCTTCCTGGCAGCGGCGGGCTACACCCGTCAGACCTATCTGCTGGCAGCCCCGCTGGCGGCTTTCTACTGGCTGTGGGGAGCCAGAGAACGCTACCGGGCGCTGCTGCTGGCGGTGACGTTCTTCAGCGCGGTGCTGATCCTGTTCGCTTTCCTGCTCGTCATCACACGCGGCGGCATCTTCTTCCATCTGGTGACAGCCAATATCAACCTGCTTGACCGCGCCATCCTTGATACCTATCTGAACGAATATGCCCAACACCTGCCCCTGCTGCTGGCGGCTGGCGGGCTGGTCTTCTTCTTCGGCGGGCTGATCCGCAGGCGGGAAGCACAGGCAAAAATCTGGTGGCTGATCGCGCCGTTTCTGGCAGGCGGGCTGATCACGGCGCTGACGATCAGCAAGGTCGGCAGCGATGTCAATTATCTGTACGAAATTTCGGCGGCGCTGTGCATGGCGGCCGGCGCGCTGGTGGCTGCCTTCCGGCGGCTGGCTCCGGTACGGGCGCTGATCCTGCTGCTGCTGGCGGTGCAGATCCTGCTGGCGGGCGATCTCTCGGAACGCAAATATGCGCCGATCATCAGCGAACGAATCAGCCAGCGCGATCAGGTTGCCCGGCTGGCAGACGCGATCCGCAGCATCGATGGCGAGATCATCGCCGATGAATATATGGGAATGCTGGTGCTGCTGGGGAGACCGATCACCTTTCAGCCGTTTGAGATGAGCCAGCTTGCCCTGGCGGAGATCTGGGATCAGACGCCATTTCTGGAAGGGCTGATCCGTGGGGATTATCCCTACGTGCTGCTCTATCAGCCTTATCGCAACCCGAATCTGCGCTTTGAACGCTGGACGCCGGCGATGCTGCGCGCGATCAACCGTTACTATCGTCCCGGACTTCAGGGCGCAGAGGCAACGCTGTATACGCACACGGGGCAGTAGGCAAACAAAAAACCCGGCAGCAGTGCCGGGTCTTCTGGAGCGGGCGATGAGATTCGAACTCACGACATCTTCCTTGGCAAGGAAGCATTCTACCACTGAATTACACCCGCTTATGCAAGAAAGTTTAGCATTTTTCATCCGTGATTGCAAGGGTTTTCCCCGCCTGAAAGTATAAGAAATCTATCAGCAGTTATCTCTCAAACAGTGTTCGAAGGTATAATGCAGAATGCAGCCAGCAAATATGGACAGACAGGCAAAATATGTCAGTTGAAGAATCCAGGGGAGTGAACATCCGCCTTACATGGGATGCATCGGACATTCCCAATAGTATATACGTCGATCAGTTACAGATCACCCATACAGACAAGGTTTTCGTTCTTGTTTTTGGCGAAACCATGCTCCCATTTCTGATGCCTGAACAGGAACTGCCTGAGCAAATCAGCATCCGCCCGGTAACAAAGCTGGTCGTAACCGCGGAAGATATGAAGCTTTTCTACGAGGTCATCCGCGCCAATGTAGAGAAATTCATCGAGCGGGAAGCGTCGAACGCAAGGCAGGATTCGTGAGTGCATAACAGGGTGAAATGAGATGAACGCGGAAGCCAGTCATTCACAGCACGATGATGTCATCGCAACCGTAACCGTTGAAGTGCTTCCTGCTGCAAGCGCGTCGCACTATGCGCCGATCAGGGTTTCGGGAACGTCTCTCAGCGTGCTGCATTTTAACAGCGACCCCCGCGTAACGGCTTCTACCAATATGCTCGCGATGACGCGGCACGAAATTCTCGAAGGCGTTCGTGAAGGTCTCGAAGATCTTGTACACGGCAGGGTATACCCTATTGAGGAACTCTGGGACTCAATAGGTAATGAATAACCCGCCGAAAGTTGAGGTACAGTTTTCCGCGCGCTTTCTGAAAGATATCCGAAAACTGCAAAAACGATTTCCCAGCCTGCAAGCCGATCTTCAGCCATTCATAACCAG
>SZPD01000218.1 GCA_030263515.1 Anaerolineae bacterium CFX9
ATGAAACACGATCGCGCTGATCAGCCAGCGTTTCCAGTTCCACACCAGGCCGGAAAAGATCATGACAGCCAGGAAGGGGATCAGCACCAGCAGGGTGCGCGTGATCCCGTCAGGCGACTGATCGCGCGGGCTGGCCCCGGTCAGATACGTAAACAGCCCGGTTCCCCACGGGATAATGAACGATCCCATGATGATCAGAATATCAAATTCGGGGAAACGGTAAAACTTGCGTACCCAGCCCTTGCGCCAGATATAGGCGACGATGCCGATCGCCAGACCTGATAACACCCATGCAGCGATGATCGGCGAGCTGCGCTCTGCGACCGTATCGATCTGGTCATAGTCCGGATCGGCAGCAATCGCTTCACTTCGAGACGGCAGATGCGACACTTCTTCGATGATGATCAAGCCGACGCACAGCACCACCGTCAGCCCAAAGATCAGCAGCACCTCACGCCAGCGCAGACGAGTCAGATTGCGCCGAAATGCCCAGACAGCCGTGCCGGCGATCACAACCAGCGTGCCGACGACGGTCAGCAGCGTCCAGTTGAGGAACATCGAGAAATCGAGCGACGTTGTGCCGGAACCCAACCCCCGAAGCTGGGCAGACATGAATTCCAGCCGTCCTTCCAGCGATGGATATGCGCCCAGGGCAATACTGAAGACCATATACATGATCAGCGCGACAACGCCGCCCAGCAGCGCCGGCATGGTCAGGAAATAGAACAGGGTTTTGGTCGGGCGCTTGAAGCGATACTGGATGACGCGGCAGATCCAGTAAACCGTCAGGATAACGCCGAAGATGGCGATATACATGAACGCCACTTCTTTGGAAGCCAGGCTCGCCAGCATTGCCCCGGAGAACAGATACAGCCAGCGCGCCTTGCGCCGCAGGTGCATGGGCCCATCGATATACATGAAGGTCGCCCAGACCATGATGATGGTGAAAAAGATCGACGGCGTATCTTCGCGAATATAGCGGTGGTGGTACATCAGCAGCGGGGAGATCAGCACCAGCAGCGAGGCGATCAGCGCACCGGTGCGCCCCAGCCAGCGCCGGAAAAGCAGCGGAAACAGCACCATCAGCACGCCGAGGATGGCCGGATACAGACGCGAGGTGAAGTCATTCGCCCCGAAGATGAAATAGAAGAAGGCAGTTGCATGGAACAGGATCGGCCCATGCATCATCGGGGTATGCACATAATCGCCATTACGCGCCAGCAGCCATGAGTAGTAGGTATGCAGGCTTTCATCGTGGCTCATCACGCGGTCGCCCAGGGCATAGAACCGCGTAAAGACCGCCACGATGAAGATGGCGATATACGCCACCGTATACCAGTTGAGCGTGATCGCGCGCGAGAAGAACCGAGTCATCGAGTCTGCGCGTCCGCCTGACTGGCGATATTCAGAAGGGGTATAGGTCGTCGCCATAAGTCCTGTAATCCTTTAGCCGATCCATGAATCCATGATTCGCCGCGTCATGGCGAATCGGTGGCTACCGCCGTTGGTGCGTAATTGGGTTGGTTCGGGCGCGTGGGCACGGTCGTCGAAGCGGCTTTGGGCGCGCTTGTCGCCATAGCAACCACGCTCACCAGGTCCGCCGTGCTGACGACGGTTTCTCTCGCTTCCGTAATCGGTGTTGGGGGAACGGGGGGAAGCGTGAATCGCAGCAGTTGATCGCCGCCGATCGAGAGCGGCAGGATGGCGATCACCAGGATCGCCAGCAGCACCATGCCTGTGCGCGCAGGAGAGCGCTGAAAGACCGATTTCCTCGGCGCGCGCATTTCCGCCTGCACAGCAGTCCACATCCGGCTCAGGCGCTGATCATCTGCCCGGCCAAAGGCAGGCAGATCTGCCGTCATCTCACGGGCAAAGGTGCGCTGTGACTGGCACAGACGGTCGCACGCATCACACTGATCCAGATGCGCGGCAACCAGACTGCGCGCCTGAGGCTTGAGTTCGCGACCGACGTAAGCCGGCAGCAGTTCACGGCATTCGTGGCAGTTCAGCGTCTTCATGCCATGCTCAGCAGTTCTTCCAGCAGCCCCGGACCTGCATGCCGCAGCACGCCGCGCAGGGCATCATGCGCCAGGCGCACGCGGCTCTCGGCGGTTTTCTGCGGGCATTCCATCACTTCAGCAATTTCGCGGAACGTCAGCCCATGTCCATAGCGCAGCACCACCGCTTCGCGCAGGCGCGGCGAGAGCGAACGAAGCGCCTCATGCAGCGCCTCTCGCGCTGAGGAGCGCGCCAGCGCCGCCTCAGGCGTATCCGAACGGGGCGCGGGAAGTGTGCTGCTGAGCAGATGGCTGAGGTCGATCACAGGCACGCGGTTCTTGCGATACATGTTGCGGCAGCGACAGATGGCAATGGTATAAAGCCATGTCTTGAATGAAGCGAGCCGCACATCGAAACGATGAAGATTCCTGAATGCGTAGACAAATGAGTCCTGCGCCACATCCTCGGAGTCTTCCCGGTTGAGCAGCAGGCTGTAACACAGGCGATAGATGCCCGGCGCAAAGCGGTTGTACAGCGCTTCATAGCCGGACTGATCGCCCTTCAGGCAGCGCTCGATCTCTTCGGAGATCTCACGCTGGGTCGCCTCGGCGTTCAGCGCTGTCTCGGCTGCGTCAGTCTGTGCCTCGATCATGCAGTCGTCCTCACCTCACATAAACACGGTAGTATACAGTCGATCCCGCCAAATACCTCAGAAAATGAGGGTTTTATCCGGCGATCACTGTCTGTGTCGTCCCATCATACACGTCCTGACGCAGCCAGAGTTCCGCATTCTGCAAACCCGTCACGTCAAAGCGTGTGCGTCCCTGCGTCCACCATGCCAGCACTTCCGTCAGGCGCAGTGTGGAAGCGTCCCAACTGCGGCGCAGCGTAAAATCCTGCCCGACGTAAGGTCCGCCGAGGTCCGTGATGATGGTGGTCGCCGGGGCGACCAGCACAATATCCGCGCCGCGCGCCTCAGCCAGATCGGGGACAAAACGTGCGCGATCGAAATCGCGGACGAGCCAGGCGATCGGCCCATTACTCGGGCCGACGACTGTCAGGGGCATCTGTGTGAACCCACGACTGCGCCGCGCCGCCAGATCGAGCAGGGTGCGACGCAGCAGGAACGTATCCGAACTGATCGTGGAAGTCTGCCAGAATACGGTGGGCCGCTCTGCATTGGCAACGGCGGCATTCCAGCCAGCGCCGAGCGAAGTCACCAGGCCGAAGATGAGAAGCCCCAGACCGAAGCCACGCATCGCCGTCCGCCCATTCCAGATCACGACAGAGACGATAAACGAAAGGATGCCCACGCCGAGCAGCGCGATCGCGGCGAGAAAATTGAGCGCGCCGCGCCCGTCAGCAAAGAGATCACCCAGCGTTTCCAGGCTCATCAGCGAGCGCGCCGCGACATGCAGCGCCAGGGTAAACGCCAGCATCAGCCCCAGCACGATCAGCGCCAGCAGCCCCCTCACCCAGTAGGGAGATGACCATTCCACGAGGCGATCATCAGGCTGGAGCATACGTTCCAGCAGCGGCGCGATCAGCCCGCACAGCGGGACGACGAACCACAGCGCATGATCAGCCAGCGCGCCGGGGAAGATGATCGATGCCGCCACACCGCATACCAGCCAGGCGATGAAAAAGCGCTCGATGAAGGTGATGCGGAATGTCTGTACCAGATAGACGATCGAGACGAGGGCGAACACCCAGAAGAAAAGCTCGTAAAATACCGACATCACCAGCGGATACAGGAAGGTGCTGCCCGGTGTCGGCTGAGACAGCCCACGGAAGAAATCCGCCAGCGACTCGCCAACAACAGCAAATCCCTGCGGATAGAGCAGAAAACCCGTCGCCAGCGCCGCGCTGATCAGCCCGGCAGCGGGCAGCGCCATCGACCACGGAAAATCGGCCGGCAGACGCAGCCATGAAGAAGCTGCCGCAGGTTCACTTTCTGCAACGGCGTCATCTTCTTCAAACGTGTAGCGCGCATCTGCCCGGCGCGTCATGATCTGTGCAGCGATCAGCGAAACGGCGATGATGGCAAACAGGATGATACCGCCGCCTTCCGAGAGAAAGAGCAGCCCCGCCGCGCCAACTGTTCCCGCCACGGCATAAGCCGTCTGCCGGGTCATCTGCCACCGACATATCCCCCATAACATCAGCACGGTGCAGCCAAGCGACCAGATGACCGGCGACGCCGATCGAGAGGTCAGCAGCAGAATCGGCGATGCCGCCAGCAGCAGACAGAACATCAGCGTTCTTGTGCGCCCCAGCCAGCCCCGAAACAGCAGCGGCGCAAACGTGAGCGCAGTGCCGGCGAGAGCGACAAAAAAGCGTGAGGAAAACTCGTCGCCCCCCAGCAGAGAAAAAGACAGTGCCTGCGTGATGAAATTGAGCGCGCTGGAGGCGATCAGCGGATCAGCACCAGCCGCGCCGGGATGCACAGCTCTCCAGGCGGCAAGCGCCTCCATGGACTCGCGTTCTGACAGCGGAATCGTGTTCAGTTCTGCAAAGCGCAGCGCGGCAGCAAGCCCGATCAGCAGAAGATAGATGATCATCTCCACGCTGATCACGAAGCTGCGGGGCTGCGCCGTATCGTCGTTCTGGTGTCCCAACGCAGGGCTGCGCGCAATGTCCTGCATACCTATCCCCTTACCCGTTCATACTCTTTTAGTCGTCAGCGATCTGAAACCGGGTTTCGCCGGTTCCAGCCATCATGTTCTGCTACTGCCGAAGTGATGCAAGTCTGAAGGCTTCCTGGAGCGACTCCGGCACGCGATAGTAGCACGAGCCACCATTATCGCAGACCGGCTCCAGATTATCGCGGAACTTGGTCTCTGCGGCTTCGCCATAGCGCCCCCGCTCCGGCACGCCGAACGCGATAAAGTCGATGCTGTAGCGCCCGATGATCTCCTGTGCGCTTGCCCATGTGGGATCAGCGTACAGCCGGTCAATATCCTGTTCGCGCGTTCCGGCAACGGCGTTGAACGTCGCACCGCGCCACTGAAGCTGATGGAACGGCCAGTTAAAAACCACCGGCAGACCTGTCAGCGTCGCCGTGCGCCCATATTCTCCCTGATACGATCCGCCGCTGGCTTCTGCGACGACGATCTGGTGACCGCGAATGCCCGCCGACGCGAGCAGACGCGACAGGCACATTGCCGCATCATAGTCAGTGAAGTGCGTAAAGCGCGGTCCGCCGTCAAGCGTAAGCTCTGCCGTTTCAGGACTCATCCAGAAGCCGGTTTCGATCATCGTCCGGTTATGGATGCCGAAAACAGGGTACAGGAACCCCAGCACAAGCACGATCGCCAGCGCCACGCTGAAGACGGTGCGCAGCGCCGGGCGCACTTCGACGGCGCGCACATCCGCGAGGATACTGTAGACGGCAAAGGCAGCCGCAATCGCCCACAACAGCCATGCCTGATAATACAGCTTGAAGACGGTGTTCATCCGTGTGCCGAAGTAATCGCGCAGGTAAACAAATTCCGGGGCCAGCGTCAGCAGGATGCCAACACCAACCAGAACCAGCGCAAAGCCCGTCTGCGGAGAATACGTCACGACATGGCGTGCCTCAGGATCGCCATCTTCCTCATCACTGCTGCGGGCCAGAATCCGGGGCAGCAGCCGCGCAAACACCGTGATCAGCCCCAGCGTCAGGAAAATCGCCGTCAGGCTGTGAGTCAGGCGCTTGGTGAGCAAACCGGGCAGGAACTCGCCCCATCCGCCTGAGTCCTCAATATAGCGCAGCACAGAGGTGCGGATGTCCGGCACAAGCCATGCGATGACCGTGAGCGCCAGCATGATCATGATCAGCAGCCAGACGATCCCCAGCCCAGCCCGCAGCCCAACACCCCAGTTCATCCTGCGCCCGGCGCGCACAGCTTCGACGATCAGAAAGAAGGTCAGGATAATCAGCAGCGGGCCGAAGTGGACGACGAACTGCTGGAACAAGGTCGGATGGACGAGATTGGGCAGCACGCCGCCAAGCTGCGAACGGAAGCCGATGAGAAATGGCAGATACAGCAGCGCGCCGATGCCGAGCATGGCAGCGCCAAGCAGGAACATCGACGCCAGATCGCCCAATGTCAGGCGTCCCAAACCATTCCGCGTCAGACGGCGAACCCCCTCCGCCAGCACGATCACAAGCGCGTAAATCGGTCCATCCCAGGTATTGAGGAAGATCAGCCCACCGATGATCAGGCTGTAGAAGACAAGCTGCTCCCGGCGCGGGGTACGGGCAAACAGCAGCACATTCAGCGCCGCGCCGATCGCCAGCGCCGCAAAGGGCAGCGCCAGCACATGCGGATGCACATCCGCCAGCAGGAAGCTGAACTGCGGGAACTCGTCGATGACTTCTTCACGCCGCCCATCAAGATACGTATCGTTGATCACGCGGGCGCTGCGAAACCACCACCAGTAATCCCAGCGCGCCAGATCAGTATCGGCGGCGGGATTGCGCACGTTCATGCGCTCGTTGGAACCGAAGAACTGAAGATATTCCTGCGAAGCGATCCGCGTCTGATACGGCAGCTCGATGATCGGGAACTGAAAATTGCTCAGCAGGATGACAAATACTGCACCGATCACGCCGAAGATCGCGGCCGTGCGCTGGCTCGGCTCGCGGCTGGCAGCTTCCTCATCCTGAAGCGCGGCATCATCCGCCAGCAGACGTGATCTCTGCCTGCGAAATACGCTGGAACGCACCATGTTGTACAGCACGCCGTAGGCTGTGATACCGGTCAGCGCAAAAAGCAGGGAAATGGTCATATTGAAGCCGATCGTGCTGGGCACACCGCTCAGCATCGACAGCATCGCCGCCATGATATAGCCGAAATAGTAGTAGCTGATGCCATAACCCGCCATCCAGGGATCGTTGGGCGGGAAAGTCTCGCTGCGCATCGTGGCGCTGATGAACGCCAGTTCCATCGGCTTCTCGGTCGCCTGTAGGCCGTTCTGATGCGCCCGCACAACCGCCCAGCCGAACAACAGGACAATGAACAGCACTTCGCCGACGATGATGACGGTGCGGTTTTCCTGCCACCATGCGCGCAGATCAGGGCGTTCATCACGGCGCATGGTGAAGAACAGCGCCAGCCCCGCAATCAGCACGATCACCCATGCGAGCGCCATACTGCCCGTCGTGTTGAGCGTCAGCCCGAAGCTGGTCATCAGCCAGAAGACGAACGCCACCAGCAGAACACCCGTTGCGCGCGCCAGCGTATAGCCGCGATCGGGCAGGCCGCCCAGAACCCG
>SZPD01000219.1 GCA_030263515.1 Anaerolineae bacterium CFX9
ACCTCGGACTGCACCTACCCCATCGTCTTCACCGTCGTCAATAACGGCGGGGACATGCTCACGCCGCAGGCGTACAGCATCGTCAACGGTGACGGCGATGTTGTGGACAGCGGTGATCTCGACCTCGGCTTCGGGGAGGAGCGCATCATCACGCTGACCGGGCTGGATCCGTATGCGGGCTACACCTTCTCGACGAGCGGCTTTGCGGGCGACACGCAGCTCACGCAGAACTGCCTGCGTCCGCAGTTCATCGTGACGTTCGAGTGCGAGGCGGATATCCGCTTCACCGTCCAGAACGTCGGCGGTGATATGCTCACACCGCAGCGCTTTGAGGTGTACAACAGCGTGCCGGAAATCGTCATTGAAGATGACAGCGTGCAGCTCGCCGAGATGGAAGCGATCGTCATGATCGTACCGGACGGCAATCCGTACTACGCCTACCGACTGATCACGCAGGGCTTTGCCAGCGATGTCGATACGACGCGCAACTGCCAGGATCCGGTGCTGACGGTCTCGTCGTTCTGCGACGCCCCGCCGCGCTTCATCATCTCCAACATCGGCGGAGACATGCTCGTCCCGCATCCGTTCACGCTGACCACCTACGCCGGCGCTGATGTGACGCCCGCAGCGAACACCTTCCAGCTTCCCGGTGGTCAGTATCTCATCCTCGATGTGACGGGTTACAACCTGGAAGCCGGGCTGAACTTCATCTCGGATCACATGGGAACGAGTGTTACGGGTTCGGTTCAGTGCTTCCCGCCGCCCCAAGAATCAGCGCAGGCAGCTTCGCCTGAGCCGACCCCGACGCCCGGTCGCATCGCCGGAGCGGGCTTCCAGGGGCTGCCGGACGTTCCCGTCAGCCTGCCGAACTGGAACACCGTCTCGATCTGCGGTGGAAACTGCCCCACGATCCGCCTGTATCACACCGACGAAACCGGTGACTGGGAAATCTTCCGCCTGGACGGAGCCAATACGGAAACGCGCGAGAGCTTCCGTCAGAATCTGTCCTTCGGTGAGGGGCGCGGCATCGACGATATGGCTCCGAGCATTTCGCCGAACGAGGAATGGATCGTCTTCACGAGCAACCGTGACGGCAACTGGGAGATCTACGTCGCATCGACCAGCGGCGACCCGGCGAGCGTGCAGCGCGTGACCTACAATACGATCGCGATCGACACCGATCCGGTCTGGGGACCGACGAATTTCGTCGTCTTCGAAACCACGCGCCACGGCAACTGGGATCTGTACATGATCGATATGACCACCGGCGTTGAATACCGTCTGACCGACTCGGAAGGCGATGACATCAATGCCTTCTGGTCGCCGGATGGCAGCCGCCTGGTCTTCCAGAGCAACCGCCCGGATGAGAACGGCGTCCGTCAGTGGCAGATCTACGAACTGAACCTGCGCACCGGCGTCACGACGAAGCTGAGCGACGGCACGAGCGCCGATGTCGATCCGCAGTATTCCAACGACGGCACGCGCATTGTCTACCGTACCTACGCCAGCGGCAGCAGCAACAGCGTGCTGATGCTGATGAACGCCAACGGAACGAACAAGCGCGCCATCACCAGCCCGGATGAAGATGCTACCAATGCGTCTTGGTCACCCTTTGACCGCTATATCGCCTACCAGTCGGATAAGGACGGCGATCTCGATATCTACGTCTATGAGGTTGCCAGCGGGCAGACACGTCACCTGACGGATAACGCCATTCCTGACTACGCGCCGACGTGGCGCTGCTCGGAGGAAGAGGTCGTCTTCACCTCTGATATCGAGGGTGACCCGAACATCTATGAGGCGCAGGTGCAGCCGATCACGGATGGGCCGCTGCTGGTTGAGCAGGATACCGCACAGTTCACGTTTGAAGCCTTCAATGACATCTACCCGCAGAGCTTCCCGCCGGAAGAAAATGCCAGCCGTGAAGGTCAGACGGCCAGCGGCGCGTTCGGTGAGCAGACCTCTTTCCTGCTGCCCAACATGACCCGCACACCGATCGACCTGAATATCGACGGCATCCAGCGTGAAGACTGGCGCGGCGTGAATAGCTGTCCGCCGGCGGCGTAGCCTCCAGCTTCAGGACGAACAACAGCGGGATCAGGCACGCACCTGATCCCGCTGTTGATTCCTATAAGGGGTATGGGGGAGTGATGTTTCAGCGCAGCTTGAGATGCAGCAGTTCGCCTTCAGAAAAACCGCAGGCGGCGTAGAAGGCGCGCGCGCGATCGTTGGCGCGCTCGGTATTGACCATCAGATGCGGCAGATTGAGCCGCTCGGCGCGGCGGACGACCGCCTCCAGCAGTGCAGCGCCAACGCCGCGCCGCTGATAAGTCGGCAGAACCGCCATGTCGTTGATCAGTCCGCGCCCTTCCGTCAGGGCACGGATGACGGACAAGGCGATGAAGCCGATGATGAGCGGCGGCTGCTGGTGTGCCACGGCGACGAACACCTCGACACTGGTCTGCTCACGGAAGCGCTGATAGACCTCGCGCCAGTCGTCACGGGTCAGGTCGCGGTTCGCCGGGATGAGATGCAGCAGTGCCATGATCTCATTGATATCGCCTGCTTCTGCGGGGCGGACGGTGAAATCAGCCGGCTCGGCAATGGTATTGATGCCCATGGGCTGGCTTTGCGCATACTTGGCCTGCCAGAGCGCGATCATCTCGCGATGGGTGCGAAATGGCAGCAGCGGGATATCGCCGGGCTGGAAGATGCGCGCCTCGCTGGCATCATCGCCCGCTTTCAGCGTGCCGCCAACCGGGCGCGCGCGGAAGAAGATCATGATCCCGCTCAATGGCGGTCCCTCAGGGAAAGAATTGATTCCCGCCAGTTCGATAATTTCGACCTTCAGCCCGGTCTCTTCCTCGGCTTCGCGGATAGCGGCGTCCTCGGCAGTTTCATCCGCCTCGACGTAGCCGCTCGGCAGTGCCCATCGTCCCTTGTGCGGCGGGTGGTTGCGCTGGATCAGCACAAGGCCGCCCTCGGCTTCGATCAGGATGCCGACGGCGGGAACAGGATTGACGTAATGGACATAGCCGCAGTTATCACACGCCTGACGTGGACGCCCACCTTCTTCCCGGCTGCCCAGACGATGCCCGCAGATCGGGCAGTAAATCAGGTCAGGCATGTCACCTGCTACATTTCAAGATAATCGCGAAGCTGACGGCTGCGGGTGGGATGGCGCAGTTTGCGCAGTGCTTTCGCCTCGATCTGGCGGATGCGCTCTCGCGTGACGCCGAAGTGCTTGCCCACTTCTTCCAGCGTGTGATCCTGCCCATCCGTGAGACCGAAGCGCATCTCAAGCACTTCGCGCTCACGGTCGCTCAGAACACCCAGCGCATTCTTGATCTGTTCCTTCAGAAGCTGCTTGCTGGCGGCATCCGCAGGACCGGGCGACTTGTCATCCTCAATAAAATCGCTGAGCAGGCTGTTCTCTTCCTGCCCGATCGGCGTCTCCAGGCTCATCGGTTCCTGGCTGAGCCGCATGATCTTGCGGACTTTCTGTGCGGCGCGGCGCAGTTTGCGCGCCAGCCCCGGATCCATCCGGGAACCCTCGCGCCGGATCAGCTTGATCGCCTCGGTCTCGTCGCGGGTGAGAAAATCCATCTCCAGCGCGATCTGCTCAGCGCTCGGCTCAGCCCCCAATTCCTGCGTCAGGTCACGCTGAACGCGCATCAGCTTGTTGATCGTCTCGACCATGTGTACCGGGATGCGGATGGTGCGCGCCTGATCGGCAATGGCGCGGCTGATCGCCTGGCGAATCCACCATGTCGCGTAGGTGCTGAACTTGAAGCCCTTGGTATGGTCGAACTTGTCGACAGCGCGCAGCAGGCCGATATTCCCTTCCTGAATCAGGTCAAGGAAGTTGATGCCGCGCCCCATATAGCGCTTGGCGACGCTGACGACCAGGCGGAGGTTGGCGCGCGTCAGGGCTTCAACCGCCTGCTGCGAAATCTGCGAAATCATCTCAAAGCGTTCCGGCAGATCCTCCAGTGCGGCGGTGTCTGCCATAAGCCATTCATGAAACTGCTCGGCGCTCGGCAGGGCATTATTGGCAGCGACATAGCGGCGGATCTTTTCCTGCTCACCAAACGGGATCAGGCAAAGCGCATTGAAGACGCTGAAGAGTCTGCGCCCCAGTTCCGTCCAGTTTTCGTTGCGTCCCCAGTCAAGCTGCCGCATGTAATCGCGCAGGTAGGATGTGCCGGTGGCGTCCCAGCGTTCATCAACCGCCTGAACTTCCGAGATCAGCGCCGAGAGATTGGGCGGCTCCACCTTAAAGCCCTTATAGCCCGCCATCGCCTCCTGCCAGTTTTTGACCAGGAAATCATAGGCAGCCTCGACGACTTCCCACGGCTCCGGCACGCGATCCTCACCTGCCGCCTCAAGCCTGCCGGAAAGCTCATCGATCAGCGCTTCCTTCAGGCGTTCAGCGGCGATCTGGGTGCTGAGCCACGTCTCGCGGTTGGTATCGAGCAGCGGAACCTGACCGATCTCCTTGAGATACATGCGCACCGAGTCATCCGCCGCCGTGATCCCGGCGATATCGGCGCGCAGTCGTTCATCATCGAGATCGTCGATCTCCTCGTCCGATACATAGTCGAGCGCATCGTCGTCCTTGATCAGAAGGGCATCATCAAAGCCATCTTCATCCAGCCCGTCATCGTCTTCGAAATCGTCCTCGATTTCAACTTCGGCGCTGAGATCCTCGCCCTCTTCCATCGCAGATTTCGAGAACGGCTCTCCGGTACGCGGCTTCTCAGACCGAGTGCGTTTTTTCGTCATACCTTATCCAAAAGCCAATCGCAATATAGACAGCGTGATTATACCCATGACAAACGACCGATAGCTAGCGCGCAATCTGCGCCATCCTGCGGATCTCCTGTTCGAGGCGGCTGCGCGCGATCAGATAGCGCTGCGTCTGGAGCGCATAGGCAGCTATCGTCTCCTCATCAGATGTCTCCATCTGAATAAATCTGAGTTCCTGCAATTCCTGCTTGATCCGTTCTACCCGAAGCTGAAGGGCATCCACCACAAGCTGCTGCTTCCAGTCGATGGTCGAATAAGTCCCCCGGCTGGCATGACGCTTCCAGCTATCGCTGAAATCGCCCCGATGCCGATCGCCCACCAGCTTGGCCCGGGCATAATCCGGCTCATCCACCCGCAGCGCGAGCAGACGCCCGAACAAGTCATCGTCAAGCTCGGCGCGCACATAATCAGCCGGATCCATATCGACCTGTTCGATCGCGGCGCGGAAAACTGCCATGAAGACCCTGTGGATATCGCTGCTGAAATCATCCGGGCTGATATCGCCGAGCAGTCCCTGCTCCAGCGCCTCATCCCCGTCCGCCAGCTCATAGAATTTCCGATTGATCTCATAGAACAGGTCAGGATGCTCGTAAAGCTTGCGCAGGAAATATTCCTCTGCTGCGGCTTCCTTTGGTTTGGTCGGCGGCGTTCTCCGATTCGCGCCGGGCAGCCCGTCAGCCGCTTCCAGCGCCTCATAATCAAGGGGGGGCGGCTCAGATCCCAGCGCGGGGGGCGGATAGACGGGTCTCGACGGGCGGGCTGCGTTCACACGCTGCTGCTCAGCAGCCCACGCCAGCATATCGCGCTCGGCGATATGGAGCTTCAGCGCCAGCTTTTGCAGGTTATCCATGCGGTAAAGATCGCTCTCCGCGGCGAGCAGGATCGGCAGCAGCCGCCGGGCAACAGCTTCCCGCTGCTGAAGGCTGGCGTTGGCGGGCAGGCTTTCCGCTTCGGCATGAATGACGAAATCGGCAACCGGGATCGCCCGGCTGACCAGTTCCCCCCACGCCTGCGGCGACTCGCGGATGAAATCATCCGGATCCTTGGCATCCGGAATCGAGAGTACACGCATATCGACCGACAGCCGCCCGGCAAGGTCCTCTTTCAGCGCCGTGCGCGCCACGTCGAGGCTGCGCATGGTCGCATTTTGCCCCGCGGCGTCAGCATCGAGCGCAAGGATGATCGTCTTCGCCCAGCGCGGCGCGATCAGTTTGAGCTGTGTTTCGGTCAGCGCCGTGCCCATCTGCGCCACCACATTGGTATAGCCTGCCTGATGCGCCTGGATGACATCCATGTAGCCTTCGACGATGACGGCCGTCTCGGTATCGCGAATGGCGCGCGAGGCGAGATCGAGACCGAACAGCAGACGGCTTTTATCGAACAGCAGAGACTGCGGCGAATTCAGATACTTGGCGTTGTCGTTGGGATCGAGCGCCCGCGCGCCAAATCCGACGACCCGTCCGCGTTCATCGCGGATGGGGATAACCAGCCGGTTGCGGAAACGGTCATACACCCTGCCCTGCTCGTTTCGGGTGACGACCCCTGCATCGACCAGGTCATTCTCGCTGTAGCCCATGCCGGTGAGCAGATCGAGCGCGGTTGACCAGCCATCCGGCGCAAACCCGATCGTGAAGCGATCGATCGTCTCCTGCGCCAAACCGCGTTTGCTGCGCACATAAGCCCGCACCGATCGCGCCGCGCCATCGTTCGAGTCGATCAGGCGCTCATGATAGTAATCTGCCAGTGTTTTGACGATCCCGCGCAGCCGGTCAAGGCGTTCATTTTCTGCCTTGCGTTCGGGGGACTGCTCACGGACTTCAACGCCCGCCATTTTGCCAAGCTCATGAAGCGCCTCGCTGAACGTCCAGCCATGCTGCTTCATGGCAAAGCCGAAGATATCGCCGCCCGTGGCGCAGGCTCCGAAGCAGCGCCATGTCTGACGATCCTCATTGACGACAAAACTCGGCGTTTTTTCGCTGTGAAACGGACAGCACGCCTTCCAGGTTCGTCCCGCCTTCTTCAGCGGCACATAACGCTGGATGAAATCGACAATGTTGATGCGCGCCTTGATCTCATCAATCGGTGTCATCGGGTCGATCGATCAGTTTTCCATCCGGCGAACATACAGTGCCAGCGCGCCCAAACCCGCAAGCATGAGCAGCAGCACGAACGGAACGCCCCACGGCGCTTCAAATGGCGGGAAGGTCTGTTCAAAATTCATGCCGTAGAACCCGCTGATCACGGTCATGATACCGATCCCCAGCGTCAGCACGGTCAGGCGTTTGACCGTCACGTTCAGCCGGTTCGAAAACGACGACAGATACAGATCGACGACGCTCGACAGGGTATCGCGGAAGGTATTGACGGTATCGCTGACGCGCAGCAGATGATCGTAGACATC
>SZPD01000220.1 GCA_030263515.1 Anaerolineae bacterium CFX9
TGAGCGAGGTCGATTCATGGAAACCTTTCGGCGTGACTGGTTTCCGTGGGTCAACTGGGACAGCATGCAGGCAAACCGATCCGAAAGCAAGGCGAACGTCCTGCGCGGGCTGCATTACCATCATCGGCAGATCGATTACTGGCACGTCATCAGCGGAATCGTCCGTGTCGGACTGGCAGACCTGCGTCCAAGCTCCCCCACCTATCGGGCGACGCACACGCTGGAAATCGGCGACAATAATAACATCGGCGTTTTCATTCCGGTCGGTGTGGCGCACGGGTTCTATGCTGTCACAAACGCAGTGCTGACGTATCTGGTCAATAATTACTATGACGGCAGTGATGAAAATGGCGTGGCGTGGGATGACCCGGATCTGGGAATAGACTGGGGAGTGAGCAGTCCCCTGCTCTCCCAGCGCGATCAGCGCAATCCGCGCCTGCGGGATATCTCCCCGGAAAATCTGCCGCGCTGAACACAAAGCAGAAGACCCCTATCCTCAACAGGGGTCTTCTCGTCCAGTTCAGCTTTTTAAAAAATACTACTATGCCCGACCAAAAGCTGCCTTGACGGCGGGCGTATTGAGATAGTAAATCACGATAGCATTGATGATCGTGTTGACTGCCACGCCCGCAATCGTGTTGTTGTCCGTCAGCACACTGATGATATTCACCACGATATTGATGACAGCAATGGCAAACGCCAGCGTCCAGCCCCAGGGCTTGAGCTGCCACAAGCCGATGCCAGCCACCAGCGAAAGCACCGACGATGCCAGCGCCACGATGCCAATGATCGCGCCGACGCCGAAGCCCATCGTGCCCAGCAAGCCGATGATGGCAATCGATCCGATGATCCCCAGCACCCCGCCGATGATCATCAATGCTGCAATAATCGTAACTCCAGTTGGACGTGCCATTTTTTCTTCTCCCCGTTTAAGCAAGAATGCGCGGCAAAAATATATTCGCGCTCTCTAAGAGTATACGCGCACTGAGAGAACACGCAAGCGGTGCACTAAAATCCCTACAGACGGCGGGAAGTCCGTCTCTGGCTGAGGAAGCGACGCAGGCGCGCTGACAAGCTCCGCGGCTGAGCAGTCGCCTGGCTGGCGCTCCAGGTATGCCATGAAAGCATATACTGGCGCGTGACCCGCGGTGGAACACGCTTTCGGAGCATCATGACGCCATGCCGCAGGACGAGCCGGATTGTCGTCCAGCCCTGGCGCGGGGCCAGCGCCAGCCGCGCCAGAAGGCTCACGAACATGAGCGGCAGGATGAGGAACAGCAGATCCAGCCAGAAGGCGTTCTTCAGGGCGCTCAGATACAGGTTACCCTGAGCCTGCGCGCGAGTCTGTGGAGACTGGCTGCCGCCGCGGTGCAGCGCTGTGACGGAGGGTTGATACCAGCAGCGCCAGCCCGCTCGCCGGGCGCGCCAGCCAAGATCGATATCTTCACCATACATGAAGAATGCGGGTTCAAACAGATCGCCTGCCGGCGCAAGATCACGGATCAGATCGGCGCGCAAGAGCATCGCCGCCCCAGAAGCAAGCATGATCTCGCGGGCTTCATCAAAGCGTCCATCATCCGCAAGTCCCTGACCGACATTGATGACGTGCCCATTGCGCAGCAAGCCGTGCCCTGCGCTGTAAAGGATCCCGACCGGTTCGCCATCCTCATCAGCAAGCAGCAGTTTTCCTATACACCAGCCCGCATCATGCTGCCGGCTGGCATTCACCAGCCCCTCGATATAACCGGCGTCGGGGCGCGCGTCCGGGTTGAGCGGAAGATAGAAATCCTCATCCGAGAGCTGAAGCGTGCGCAGGATGGCATTATGCCCGCGTCCGAAGCCGAGATTTTCCCGGCTCTCGATCACGCGGGCTTCCGGCGCGTGCTGCCGCAGCCACGACACCGAGTCATCGCTCGAATGATTATCCAGCACATGAACAGAAAGACGCTGCCATGTCTGCATGCGCAGCGCCGCCATACAGCGCGGCAGATCAGCGGCACTGTTGTACGTCACAATGCCCACGTAGACTGTGCCGCCGGTCACCTAGTCCTTCAGCCTTTTGCTGATAGCCTCAAATGCAGCGTTGATCTCCGCCATGCGCAGGGTGTATTTTTCCTTGTCGCGCGGGTGCAGGTCCGGGTGATTCTCGCGCGCCTTGAGGCGGTAGGCGCGCTTGACCTCGTCATAAGTTGCCGTGACAGACAGGCCGAGCGTGGCAAAGTGGCGCGGATTCAGGGGCTGCACTGCGGCAGGCTGCCCCCGCTGACGCCCCTCCGCGCGATCGTAGTAGCTGCCAGAATGCCGGGTATAGAAATCCCCGACATCGCCATAGCGACGCTGAAATTCCTCCCACGGATCCCAGCCTTCCTGCTCAGGCGGTGGCGACTGTGTGCGGCTGGAGCCAAAGGACCAGTCGCGCCAGCTATACTTGCGTTCCTTATGTTCGTTGGGATCGCGCTTTTTCCAGAATGCGCCCTCCCCAAAGTCCGCCGTGGCAAACGTGCCGTCAATCTGGCGCGTTCCCAGCGCAACTGTGGACGGGCGCAGGTTGTGAACAGAAACGGCATCCCCGTATTCAAAACGCCGCTGAGACGCCCCCCAGCGCCATTCGATATGAATCGGGCGAATGACCACATCCCGCACGTCGCACCAATAGGCATAGACTCGTCCATGCGTCAGTGAGTGGATTGCACCCATCCATCCCGGCGGCTCGCCATGCATGCCTTCCGGCGGCATCATGCGCCCATCCACCAGAAACAGGCTGTGAATCTGGCGCACAGTATTACGCTCGTAGGATTCGCGAATCTCAGGGATGCGGATAGCCCGGTTGATGACGTACACTGCCACCCTGACAGTGCGCTTGCCTTCTTCCAGTTCCACCATCAAATCAGTTTCAGGTGTTTCGCGGCTAACACGAACAACCCGGTTCGACTTGGCATACGCTTCTGCCAAATAATCCAGGACAAATTGCTTCATTCAGTCTCGTGAATTCACTCTGACGGATACGGTCGATTGTACTCACAAACAGCCGCTGCTTCAACTGACGGCGGCGCTGTCGTTCCGCTCAGCACAGGCAAAAACACCCCGATGCCGCCGCTGAATGTCGGCATCAGGGTATCTTGTGAAACCATGCGAAAATGCGCGGCTAATGGCAGCGGCGTTCAGTCCGACTTGAGCGCTGCAACGGTCGTCATCCTGGCTGCGCGCAGCGCCGGGTAAAAGCCCGCCAGGATCCCGACAGAGGTCGCAAGCACGAGCGCGAACAACGCCAGCTCACCCGGAATGATCAGCAGGGAACCACCCGCCGCCGAGAGATCGATCGGCAGGAACATGATCCCCCCGCCCCCCTCTCCACGCGGCATGTTCTGAAGCGCCTGATTGACCACGTTCTGCACGCCATAGGCGATAAGCACACCGGACGATCCGCCGACCAGACCCACCAGCGCCGCCTCGATCAGAAAGATCGACAGCACATCGCGATCAGTCGCACCGATCGCCTTCATCACGCCGATTTCGCGGGTGCGCTCCAGGATCGCCATCGTCATGGTATTGGCAACGCCAAATGCTGCCACCAGCAGCGCTACACCGCCCACACTGCCGAGGATGATGCGCATCGTCGTGAAGAAGCTGTTCAGCTCGTTCAGGAAGGTGACCATGCCGCCCGCCCCATAACCCATCGCCTTGATGGCATCCACGACCGCCCCCGCCGTTTCGCGGCTCGTCGCGCGCACCGTCACCTGATCGAAGACAAAGGTTTCAGGGTTGATCGGCTCCCCGCGCACCCATTCATTGAGCGCCAGCACATCCTGAATCGGCATCAGGATGACGTAATCGTAGCTGCCGCCCGGCGACAGTTCAGCCGCCACTTCCAGATCGATTTCGCGCTGGGTCGTCCCCATGCTGTCCCAGAAACGCATCTCCAGAGGAGTCGCCATCACATCAACGACCGCAGGCGTCCATTCCTCCGCGGAAGGATCATAGAAATTCTGACCGATCGTGCCGCCGATGATCACCTGCCCCGGATTCAGCGACAGTTCTCCGCGAGCCGCCGTCACGCCGAGATAGGGCAGCAGGCGCGGATCCACTCCCAGCACCTGCCCACCGCCGCTGAAGTCACCAGCAATGAGTTCTCCCCATGTCGCCATGCTCACCATCGGAATGACGGCGGCAACGCCGGGAATATCCCAGAAGGATCGCACCGCGCCCGGCGTTAGCTGAGGCAGATCAACACCTGAGTCCACCGGCTGCCAGTTCGGGTAGACGTTGATCTCTGTCAGCGAGGCGTTCTGCCCGATACCCACTTCAGCCGCCGCCTGAAGCCCAAACGTCAGCGCGATCAGGATGATGACTGCGGATGTCCCCACAAGCACGCCGCCCGCAGTCATCAGTAAACGTGCCTTGGCACGCAGCAGATTGTGCAGCGCCAGAGAGCCAAGCTGGATCAGCATGATCGGCTACCCTCCCAGCCCCAGCAAGCCCAGCAGAAGCAAACCGAGCGAATTATCCGGCTGTGGCTGAACCACATCGATAGGCGGAATCATCTCCGGCGGCAGTTCGGTCGGCTCCGGCATCGGTTCCGGCTCAACCGCTTCACCCTCAAACGGAATCTCCAGCACGCGCTCCTGGTTGAGATCGTCACGATAGTAGAGCAGATAGGTGACGCTGAAAGGGCCTGGCGACTGCGGCGCGATCAGCGCATTGACCAGGGTGTCCTTATCCCCCTTGAGCGGCAGCATTGGGATTGAGCCGCCTTCCAGCACATCTGCATTTTCAGCGATGACCTCAGCGCGGAAGAACGCAATTTCAGAAGTGCGCAGGTTGAGGATCGACAAACCAAGCGGGATCGGTTCCCCAACCATCACGGTTTCCGGCAGCGGCGTTTCCAGCGTCGTCTGCACCCGCGGCGGTGAAACCACCACTACGCTCACAGGCAGGACATCGCGGACAGACTCGCCATCTTCCAGCACGTATCTCAGCGTGACGGGCAGCGAATAAATGCCGCTGGAAATCGACCCGCTGACGATGAATTCCTGCGACAGTTCGATCTGTTCGCCTGCGCCCACATCGCCGATGTAGTGCGTGCCCCCCGTGCCGAGCGTCGCGAACGCATTGCCCGGTATCGAAGTCGTCGTTGACGATCCGCCGTCGCCAGAGCCTGATCCGCTGCCACCACCGCTGGGAGGCGGTGTGCCGCCGCTGGACTCCACATTACCGAACGTGACCATCAGATCCTGCGCCGCGCCGCGCCCCACGTTGTCAATCGTCAGATCAAGGACAAAGCGCAGACCGGGGCGCAGGATCTCTTCCCCATAGCTGTAGTGGCTGAGCAGAAGCCGCGGCGTCTCTGTGGTGACATGATCCACAGTGATCGTCACCGAAGTCGTCACTTCAACCGCCTCGCCATCCGCCGTATAGCTGATGGTGATTCCCTGTGCCTGCGGTCCTGCCTCGGCGTCCGTGGCGACGATCAGCGGCATGCGCAGGCTGGAACTTTGCCCTGGCTGCAAACTGCCGATCGGGAAACTGTCCCCGGACGCGCCGGGCAGGACGACGCCATCCGCCGAGACGCGCACCAGCATATTCGTCGCCGCAATGCTGCCAGAGTTTGTGATCAGCAGTTCAATGATCACAGGCTCGCCCGGTGTCACAGGATTCGGCTCGATGTTGTAGCGCGCCACGTAGATCTGCGCGGCGTTCGACGACTCATTAATGATGACGGACAGCGATGCGCTGCTCGTATACGTCTCGCCTGAGAAGTCGCGATAGGTCATCTGAATCGGGATGTTGGCAGCTCCTACCGGCGTATTTCTCGCAGCGACAACGCTCATTTCGACGCGCGCGCTCGCGCCCGGCGGCAGATTCGGCAGGGTGACACTGGCAACCCCATTGGCAGGCGAGAAAGTCCCCTGCGAGCCGACCGATACACTGACGCCTTCCGCTGTGCGGCTGCCCTGATTCACGACATCAAATACCAGGCGAATGGTATCCCCCGGATTGGCGGGCGACGGCACGGCGATGAACGAACGCGCTACCAGCGACGGCTGCCCCGGAACTGGTGTCGGCGGGTTCGGCGTCGGCATGGGTGTCGGCGGCTCGAATGTCGGCAGTGTGCCGGGCGTCGGGAACGGAGTCGGCGGCGGGCTGATGGTGAGGCTGATCGGCGCAACAGTCGTCCCGCTCACCGGATCGCTGACTTCGACCGCATAGACACCCGGTGTCGTGCCTGCCGGAACCGATGCCATCAGCGCACCGGGATTGATATACGTCACTGGCAGCAAGCCAAGCCCGACCAGCCGAACAGTCGTCTGCGCGCTGAAGCCGCTTCCGAAAAGCGACAGCGTGGCGCTGGCATCGTTGCGCACAGTGCCGGGTTCCATCCCGCTGACCACAATCGGCAGCGGTGTCTGGGTGGTTTGCTGCGGCTGAGCAGTGACAGGCGTTTCTGTCGGCGGCTCAGGTGTTTGCGCATCTTCCTGGCTGTGCGCGGTCATCGTGACCAGAAGCGCCACACCGATCAGGATGATGAATGTGAGAATGAGTCTCAGCCTGGTATCATGCAACATCGTGTTTCCCCCTCTGACGCACAGAGGTCATCGTATCTGCAACCACCTGTCCATCGCGCAGGTGGATAACTCGGTCAGCAAACTGCTCAATGCCGGGGTCGTGAGTGACCACGATCACGGTTCGGTGTTCTCGTGTAGCCAGTTCCCGCAGGAGCCGGAGCACATCCTGACCGATCTCAGTGTCAAGCGCACCTGTCGGCTCATCCGCCATGATGATCGGCGGGTTGTTGAACAGCGCCCGCGCAATTGCAACGCGCTGCTGCTGTCCACCGGATAACTGTTTCGGACGATGATCCGCCCGATCAGACATGTGAAGGCGAGCCAGCAGATAAGCGGCGCGCGCTTCCCGTTCATCCCGGCTCATCCCGGCAAACACGCCGGGAAGCGCCACATTTTCCAGCGCCGTCAGCGTGGGCACGAGATAGTAGCTCTGGAAGACGAAGCCCACGGTATGACGGCGAAAAGCTGCGAGATCATCGCTGCTGAGCGTCTCAAGACGTTCCCCCGCCACACGGATCGCCCCGCTGGATGGGCGATCAAGCCCGCCGAGCAGATAGAGCAGCGTACTTTTGCCGCTGCCACTTTTCCCCATGATGGCGACGAACTGGCCA
>SZPD01000221.1 GCA_030263515.1 Anaerolineae bacterium CFX9
GGGCAGCCTCTTGCCTTGCTGGTGAAGGGCGCGCCGATTAGCCCGCCGCTTCTCCGCTGATGGTGACGATGATCTCGGACTGTGTGACTTCGCCGGTCTCGCTGGTCGCCGTCAGGCGGTAGGTGACGCTGGTGGTGGCGTTGGCAGGCAGCGGTACGCTGACCGCGCCGAGCAGCGGCAGTTGAACGTAAGTCACGCTCGGCGTGGCGGACCCGGCGACAATTTCCTGAATCTGAACGGTCGTTGCGCCGGTCACGTTCCATGCGATGGTGACGTTCGAGCCTGCCGAGGCGGTCGTCGGGTTGATGGTGAAGGCGTTGATCTGCGGGGCGGTCGGGCTGGCGTCACCGCTGCCCGTCACCGGGGCTTCGCTGTCACCCGTTCCGGTCTCCGGCAGCGTCATCGGCGTCGGGATGGGGCTGGACGGGTCGATGGCTGGCGCTGCTTCGCCCGTGAAGGGGATCGTCAGCGTCTGCTGACCATAGACATCCCCGGTGATCACGTTGACGATGCTCAGGCGCAGGGTGAGCGCGGGTTCTGCCGTGGCGATCGTCTGGAGCGGACCGCTGCCAGAGGACGGCACATACAGGAACTGGCGCGGCAGTTCGACCGTCTGGTAGACGCCCGGCGAGACGAGCTGCTCAAAGACCAGGTTGGTCAGCGGCTGGCGATTGGCGACGCTCCAGCTCACGGTGATGCGCGTGTTGCGCCCACCGAGCGCGGCGCGTTCGATCGAGGCGATATCGGCCGTGAACGACTGCACGGACGGCAGCGCCCGGTTCGTCGCATATTCCAGGGTGAGGTGGCGCTGATCGACGATGTTGCGACCGCTGAGCAGCGTCAGCCGGAAGGTCGGCGGACCGAAGTTGAGCGGATCGCGCAGGGTGACCTCGCGCGAACCCACTGGCGAGAGGGTCTCGCCTTCGCTCAGCACTGAAACCCACCCGTTCTGAACGGCGTAATCGAGCGCGACGCGCTGACCTGCCTGTACGTTGACGATGTGCCAGGAAAGCGTCGTCGTCGCCTCGCCGCTTTCGACCGCGCCATACTGAACGATCGATTCTTCGGCTGTGAAGTTGACGATCGCCGGGACGGGCGCGCCAGACTGGGCGAACGCAGCCGCCGCCCCGCCCAACAGTGCCATCGCTATCAGACCGAGCATGAGTAACCGATTGACTTGCGTTCGCATGAACCGCTCCTTCAAACAGCCGTACTTATCCATAGTTAAAAAGCACATTCAATCATACATGGCTCTGAAGGATCGGACAAAAAACGTTGTTCGTAATATCCTGCAAATCTTCACAGCGGGGCGGCTGAACGCTCATTGAGTATGATGAGCCGTCATGACGGCACAGCCCGCCGTCATCTCAGCCTGTTTATCTTTCAGGATTCAAACGGTTGCGCTATACTTGGACGCCATATCTCAGGGAGTCTGACATCCATGAAAGTATCCGTCACGCAGGAACAACTCGCGAAGGGTCTGGGGATTGTGAGCCGGATCGTCGGCGTGCGCGAACCCCTTCAGGTGCTGCAAAATGTGCTGATCACCACCGAAGACTCGCGGCTGAAGATTGCGGCGATGAACCGGGAAATCTCCATCAGCACCTACATCGGAGCCAAGGTCGATCGCGAAGGCGGCGTGACGCTGCCCGCCAAGACGTTCACCGAACTGGTGAGCTATCTCTCCAACGAACGGGTTGATCTGACGCTCGACAGCACCACACAGACGGTCAATCTGCGCTGTGGGCGTACCAATTCCAATGTGCGCGGTATCGCGGCAACGGAGTTTCCACCGCTGCCCGAACCCACTGAACCCGATGTCGTGCTGAGCGGGCGCGAGCTGAAGGCGATGATCACCCAGACGGTGTTTGCCTCTGCCAGAGAAGATAACCGCCCGATCCTGACGGGGCTGTACACCCGCTTTGAAGGTGATGCGATGACGATGGCGGCGGCGGACGGGTTTCGGCTGGCGGTGCGCACGACGCGCATCGACAGCAATTTCAAGAAACCGCGCGAGTTCGTCGTGCCGGCGCGCGCGATGGCGGAAGTGGCGCGCATCATCGTTGATGAGGACAAGGAAGTCGGTATCAGCCTGCCGGATGAGCGCGATATGGTGCTTTTCTACGTGGAGAACACTGTCCTGAGCGCCAATCTGCTGGAGGGCAAGTTCCCCGATTTCTCGGTCATCATCCCCAAGAGCTATGTCACGGCGGTGCATGTCTATACCCAGGACATGCTGCGCGACTGCAAGCGTGCAGAGGTCTTTGCGCGGGACAATCATGATGCAGCGCGCATCATCGTCAAGCCGCCGCAGAGCGCGGGCAGCGCGGGCGAACTGACGATCACGGCGCGCAGCAGCGAGCGCGGCGACAGCGAAAATACGCTGGAAGCGCACGTGGAGGGCGAGCCGCTGGAGGTTTCGTTCAATATTCACTATCTTCTTGACGTGCTGAACGCCATGCCGGGCGAGCAGTTGATCGTCGAGAGCGCCGGCCCCGCCGCGGCGGGCGTCCTGCGCCCCGCCGAGAGCGATAACCTGCTCTACGTCATCATGCCGATGGCCAACCGCTAACAGAAACATTGTGCAACATAGACGAGAACCGCTGCCCCTTTTCTGTCAGAAAGGGGCAGTTTCGTGTTATAGTGTGTTGCTAACTGAGGCAAGCCTGATAAGTCGCCCCAACTTATCCCCCTTTGCCTCGGTGCTCAATTCCCGTAAAGTTCTTTGAATTCCAGGAGCTTCAACATGTCCAAACGATTTCTTGCTCTAGCCCTGCTGTGCGTGCTGGTGGTGGGCTTCGGCGCATCGCTGGTCTCCGCGCAGGAACAGGTCACGCTGACATGGCGTACCCGACCTGACAATCAGGCGGAAATTGATGTGTATACCTCCATCAGCAACACGGTCGATGAGCTGATGGAAGGCGTCAGCCTCCAGTATCAGGCGGGCGGCACGGAAACGTCCGGCTATCAGGATACGCTGCTGACCGAACTTGCGGCTGGAACCGCCCCGGATGTTTTCTGGATCCCCGGCGCTGACCTCGCCAACTTCGTCAGCCGCGGCGTCGTCCTTAACCTGATCGATTTCGCATCTGCCGACCCGGATTTCGACCCGGCCGCCTTCTATCCGCAGCAGATGAACGAGCTGACCTACAACCCGGCGACCGACAGCAACGAAGGCGCGCTCTGGGGTCTGCCCCGTGACGCCTCGGCGATGGCGATCTACTTCAACAAGAACCTGTTCGATGAAGCGGGTGTCGATTACCCGACCGAGCAGCTTGAAGCGGGTGAATGGAACTGGGAGACCTTCTACCAGACCGCAGCCGAAATCACCGCTCTGGGCGGCGATGTTTACGGCTTCGGCATGAACAACTGGTGGGGTAACTGGGAACTGTTCATCAATGCGGCGGGCGGCTCGTACTTCAACGAAGATCGCAGCGCCTGCGCGCTCAACAGCCCGGAAGTCGAAAACGCCCTGACGTTCATGCGCTCGCTCTATGAGGGCGGCGTTGCGGTTCCCTATGGCACGGACAGCGAGCCGCCGTTCGTCGCCGGCACAGTCGGTATGTTCCTCAACGGCCGCTGGGCAACCCCGAACTTCCTGACGCAGATCAACAGCTTCGAGTGGGATGTCGCTGAAGTTCCCGCTGGCCCCGCCGGACAGAGCAACTTCCTGTTCTGGGGCGCGTATGTCGTCAACGCCAACACCCCGAACCCCGAAGCTGCCTGGGAACTGGTGAACCTGCTCACGACGGTGGACGTGCAGGCGCAGGTGACCGCCCTCGGCGCGAATATCCCCAGCCGCGTCAGTGAGGAAGCCGTCCAGGCCTTCCTTGACAGCACGCCGCAGCTCAACAGCGCCGCCTTCACCAATGCGCTGGCGAACTACGCCGTTGCCGAAGCCCCGCTCTGGAAGGGCGATTTCGGCCAGATCAACTGGAACACAGTCGAACCCGCAATTGCGCAGGTGCTGACGGGCGAGCTTTCGCCGGCAGATTTCACCGCCAATATCTGCGGGCAGATTGAGCAGTATTTCAACTAACGGGACGACGTTCACTCGTTAGGCAAAGGGGTGAGCCAGGGGCTGGCTCGCCCCTTTTTTAATAAAAAAACGTTATCGCGCAGTACCTGTAGACGAAGGAACGGCGTTATGGCGACAACGGTTCAGACTGCTCCCACCCCCGTCAGCCCCCCGATGGAAGTGCGGGTGACGATCACGCCCGCGCTGATCGCGGTTATGGTGTGGCAGACGATTGTGGCTGTCGGGTTATTTGCTGCCGCAGTGCAGTTGTTTCAGGTAGAAACCTTCTTTAACCTCGGCAATTTCGTCCCCCGATTCATCGGCATTCTGGCTGCGGGGGTGGGCGTGGCGGCGCTGGCAAGCAACGGGCTGATGCTCAATGCCACGCGCACCACCGTCCGGCTTGGCTCCACATCGTCCGGCATCATCGGGCGGCTGATCGGCATCCTGATCAATTTCTTCGGCTTCGGCCTGGCGGTCATCCTGTTTCTGCATTTTGCCGGTTTTTTCATCGGCATTGATGATCTGGCGCGCGGCGTTTTCCTCAACGCGGCGTGGCTGCTCGGCCTGCCGATCGGCTATGCGCTCGTCTGGCTGGCGCGGCGCTTTGACGAAAACGGCTCCATTCATGAATGGGGACAGAAGCTCGGTCTCGGCGTCATGATGCTGACGGTGGTCGTCATCCTGTGGAATTCCGGGCTGACGAACTCGATCGGTACTCTGCTGAGCGCCTTCGGTCGGCTGGAAGTGATCGGCAGCGCGCTGGCGGCGGCCATCTTCCTGATCATGGGAAGCATCCTGCTGCGCAATGGCGAGCGCTTCGGCGAGACGATCCCTCAGCGCGAATCGTGGCAGGGCTGGCTGTTCCTGCTGCCCAATTTCCTCAATTTCATGCTGTTCTTCGCGCTGCCGCTGATCCTGTCGTTTTACCTGAGCTTCACCAATTACGACGCCGTATCCTCAGCCAACTGGATCGGACTCGACAATTACACGCGCATGCTCAGCCTCGACGCGGTGACCGTGCCGCTGACCGCAACAACTGGCGAGATCAATGCGGCGCTGCGGCAGAATCACTTCGAGATCTTCCGGATCGTGCTGGGGGACAATGCGCTGGTGGTGGGCGCGCGCGACCCGCTTTTCTGGCAGTCACTTGGCACGACGATTCGCTACTGTATCTTCCTGCTGATCCTGGCCATTCTGCCTGCCCTGGGGCTGGCGCTGCTGCTCAACTCACGGATTCCGGGGATGACGTTCTTTCGCGCGGTCTACTTCCTGCCGAGCATTGCGGCGGTTGTCGGCGTGGCGATGATCTGGCAGTGGCTGTATAACCCGGTGATCGGTTACATCAATTACGCCATCTCCGGCGTGGTCAACTTCCTGAACGGCATCTTCGGCGGCGGCATCACCGACCCGCGCATCGACTGGCTGACCAACGACAATATCATGCTCTATTCGGCCGTGATCATGGCGGCGTGGCAGGTGATCGGCTTCAACACGGTCATCCTGCTGGCGGGCTTGCAGGGTGTGCCCAAGGATCTGATCGAAGCCTCGACCGTGGACGGAGCCAACGCATGGACGCGCCTGCGCAGCATCCTGCTGCCGCTGATCGCGCCGACGATGTTCTTCGTCACGGTGACGACGCTCATCAGCGGTTTGCAGGCATTCAGCGAGATGTATGTGCTTTTCGGCAACAGCACCTCCAACGCACGCCTGACGACCGTTTTCTACCTGTACCAGCAGGGTTTCCAGCGCTTTCAGATGGGCTATGCCTCGGCGACGGCGTGGGTGCTGTTCGCCGTCATCTTTGCCGTCACGCTGATCCAGTTCCGCCTGTCCTCACGCAGTAAAGCCTACGCAGACTAACGGGAGGATGTCCACATGGCTACGCTGACCGCAGCACAAAGCACACATGAAGGACTGAGCGCGCGTGAGCGTTCACTCATCGCCCGTGAGCGCGCCCGCAACGTCGTCGTTTACATCGTCCTGATCGTCGTGGCGTTCTTCATGCTTTTTCCGTTCATGTACATGGTTTTTACCTCCCTCAAGACAGCGACCGATGTCTTTCGTTCGCCGCCTCGTCTGCTGCCATATTCGCCGGTGACCGCAGAGTACAACGGTCAGCAGCTTCCCCTGTTCAATGTGGAGGTCAACGGCGAGATGCGCCAGATGGTCGATACCGGCGAGAACTCACCGCGCTACGGTTTCTTCACCACCGCAGACCTGATCAATACCAGCGATGTGCGCAGCAGCCCGCTGGTCGCGCAGGTTCCCTTTGACGAAGCCGTGCCGCTTGGCGAAACGGAGATGGTCGGTGGGGCGACCTACGATGTCTATGAGGTTGACGTGGACGGCACGCCGACGCGGCTGCTGCTGGCATATCGCGGCGCGCTCGATCTGTTCGCCGACCCGAACGATCCTTCGGTGACAACCTACGCCAATGCCCGCACCGTGCAGGCAGTGGAGACCGTCGCTTTCCAGTGGCAGAATTACAATGCCGTGCTGACGCTCAACAACCTGAACCGCTCGCTGATCAACACCGCCATCGTGACGCTCGGCGTGACATTCGGGCAGGTGGCGACTTCGCTGCTGGGCGGCTATGCCTTTTCGCGCATGAGCTTCCGCGGCAAGGATGCTGTCTTCCTCGTCTATCTCGGCACGATCATGATCCCGTTCGTGGTGCTGATCATTCCGCTCTATCAGATCATGGTCGTCATCGGCTGGCAGGATCGGCTGGCGTCGCTGATCATCCCGTGGATCTTCACGGCATACGGAACATTCCTGATGCGGCAGTTCTTCATCACCATCCCGAAGGAACTAGAGGAAGCGGCCTTCCTCGATGGCTTGAGCCGGTTCGGCATCCTGTGGCGGATCTTCGTGCCGCTGAGCGGGCCGGCGATTGCGACGCAGGCGATCATCACGTTTCTCTACGCATGGAACAGCTTCATCTGGCCGCTGATCATCATCGGCGACAGCCCGATCGAAAATCACGTCATGACGCTGTCGCTGGTCACGCTGCGCAACGCCGCCGCCAGTGAGCCGAATCTCGTGCTGACGGGCGCTGCTGTGGCCATTCTGCCGCCGCTGATCCTGTTCATCCTGGCACAGAAGTATTTTGTTGAGGGGATCGCCAACACCGG
>SZPD01000222.1 GCA_030263515.1 Anaerolineae bacterium CFX9
ATTGTGCCGACCCCGCCAGGAAGTTCAGATAGTAGGTCGTATAGCCATGCGCGCTGACGACCGGATGATAGCCTTCCGGGACCAGCACCGTATCATGATGGCGCGCCTGCATCAGCCCATCGATCGAGCCGCTGTCATTGTAGACTCGCTGATAGGCGTAGCCCTCTGGACGGTCGATCTTGTAGAAGTAGATCTCCTCCAGGTCGGCTTCCAGCAGCGCGCCATCTGGCCCGACGCGGTGGACATCATGTTTGTGCGGTGGATAGCTTGACCAGTTTCCGCCCGGCGTGTAGACCTCAACGGCGACGATGCGGTGACAGTTGAAGCCGGGCGGCAGGATGCTGTTGATCTGGCGTGAGGCGTTGCCGCCGCCGCGCAGCTCGATCTTCGAATCCTGCGGCGTGACGAGCTGGAGCGGGTAATCTCTGTCCGTCTGGACCCAGCACGAGGCGACCTCAAAGCCATCGGTTCGCGCGGTGAGGGTGAACTGCGTTCGGCGCGGCAGATAGATCGCATACGGCATCCCGGCGAAAACATGCGGCCGCCGCCCGACGTGCGCAAAATCTCCCCGGCTGGTCTGCACGTCGCAGACGCCGCCCAGGATGACATGGGCATACTCAAATTCGCCGGTATCGCCGCTCCACTTCATGCCGGCATTCAGGCGGCGCACCTGCATACTGAGAAATTCCCAGCCCGCTTCCGCCGCGCTGACTTCGGCGAAGACACCTGTTTCGCCGCGGTCTTTGGAGCGGAGCAGCATCGTCTCGGCAGTGTAGCGCATGGTCATTTATCCTTTCGTGCAGCATATGAGCGCTGAATAAGGTCAGCCTGCGATCGCCCCCTGACGGCGAATCAGCCCGGCAGCCAGCCGGAGAGCTGCCCACGACAGCAGCAGGAAAAAGCCGTTGCCGATCCCGATCGCCAGTACGTAGTTGTCCACCGTAGTCATGTCAAGGGTTGAGAGCGCCGTCAGCGTGGAAATGGTTCCGCCTTCCAGCGGGGCGACAAACGTGATCAGCAGAGCGTTGTACAGCGGAATTTCGCCGACATTGAGCATACTGCGGCTGGTGAAAAACTGGAGCAGCGTCAGCACAGCAGTCAGACACAGACAGCCGATCCCGGACAGCAGGTGCAGCCCGAAGGCATACTGATAGGCGGTCGCCGGGCGGCGTGTCAGACATGAGGCGAGGATGCCGACCGCCGTGCCGAAGATCATCTGACTGATGACGAAGGTGATGCCGATCAGGATGCCGGACAGGAACTGCAAGACCATGACCGAAGGCGGTGTCCAGCCCGGCACAGCGCCGATCAGATGAAAGTTAAAGCCCAGCCAGCCGATGGCAAATGTGCGCCAGACCAGCCATATCCGGTTCTGCTGCCAGAGGATGAGGAGCGTGCTGCGCCATTTTCCCAGCACGATCTGGCTGGCAGTGACGCCGGTCAGCAGCAGCAGATCCCATGAGCGAGACTGCTTCTCACGCGCGATCGCGCTGGAACCCAGTTGAAGCGCCCGTGTGATCATCTGCAGGTAGTGCAGAAACAGCATCAGCCCGACCATGATCGCCGCCGCGGATGCCGCCACCAGCAGATCGTCATGTGCCCGAAGCGGGGTGCGCCCGCCGCTGCTGTCGCTGGCGATGGCGATCAGATAGGCAGTCGTCAGCCCCATGCTGACGATCAGCGTCCCGATCCACAGCACGGCGTAGTAACGCGGAACACGCGCCGCGCCTGCCCGCCGCTGGTGGATCGTTTCGGCATGGGTGAGGGCGTCCCGTGGGGTATCGGGTTTGAGCGTCCACAGCCTGATCGGGTGCAGGGAAGTCATCCGGTGATCCTGTCCGTCGTTTGCCCTCTCAGTGTACAGGAAAACAGATAGAAGAATCAGTTGATGCCCGCGGCGCGCAGGGCCTCAAGGGCGGCGGGCAGACCCTGATAGAACCCTTCTGCCTGTGCGTGATTGTCCCCCGGTGTGCCGCATTCCAGTGACAGCCAGCCCTGATAGCCGATCTCATTCAGCGCCGCGCCGATGCTGCCCCAGTTGAAAGCTCCCGTACCCGGCAGACCGCGGTGACTGTCGGCGATGTGCAGGTAGCGGAGGTCGTCTCGGCCGGCGCGGATCGCCGCTGCCAGATCGCCTTCTTCCAGCGCCATGTGGAACGTTCCGGCGGCCACACCCATCGCCGGAGAATTGACACGCTGCGCCATTTCCGCCGCTGTGGAGATGCGCTTCACGAGGTGAGTTTCGTAGCGGTTGAGCGCCGTGATCAGGATGCTGCCGCCCATGGCGTTGGCATAATCGCCGAGCGTGCGCATGTGCGCGTGGAACAGTTCCTTTTCGAGCTGTTCGCTGCTGATCAACGGTGTGAGATCCGGCAGTGTCGTGCCGTGATAGGCCGGGACGACCAGTACGGTATTCGCGCCGAGATCGCACGAGTCCATGATCGCCTGGCGCAGATCGAACAGCGCACGCTCACGCTCGGAGGGATGCGCGTCGAGCAGGCGTCCCTGCCGCCCGAAGTGGACTGCCGAGACCGCCACGCCGGTGCGGATGATGGCTTCGGCGATCTCCGGGATGCGCTGGCTGAGATCGCGCGCCCACAGCTCGATCCCGTGCAGACCCGCATCAGCGGCGCGTTCGAACTTCTCGGTGATGGTTCGCCCCGGCAGCATGTCTTCCTGAATGGCGATTTTCATCCTTGCTGCCTCGCTAACCCTGGCGGGCATTGTAGACCAGCGCCCGGCTGGCGGCGAAATCGCGGTAGACGGCGATGGCTTCGTCGCGCAGGACGTTGTTGATCAGCTCGATGCCGCGCTTCGCCAGTTCATTCTCCCAGTCAGGATGGATCGGCCCTTCATCAAACCCGGTGATCTGCTCCAGTTCCGGCCCGCTGCCCGCGATCGCCAGCGACCGGATGCCCGACCAGAGCGTCGCGCCGAAGCACATCACGCACGGACGCCAGTTGACGACGAACTGGTAGACCGGCATACCGGGCCCGCCGAGATCGTAGCTGCCGAGGATCTGCTGCGCCAGCGAGAGCGTCATCACCTCGGCGTGCGCCGAGGAGCAGTTGTGCGGCACGACACGGTTGACGCCGATCACGATGACCCTGCCTGTATCCCGCTCGAAGACGCCCGCTGCGAAAGGACCGCCCGTACCGCGCTCGAAGTTCAGCCGCGAGAAACGGATCACCGCCGCCATGCGTTCTTCGACCGATGGCAGATAAGTCGGCAGGTGCGCCAGTTCTTCGAGCGCCCAATCGGGCTGGGTGAGCGTGAATTGAGTGACAGTCATCGCGATCAATCTCCCGGCAGATGGTCTGGTTACGTCGCAGAGTGTAACGAGGAATTGCCGTGGGTGAAAAGTCCATATGGCGGGTGATCTGGAATGTTCCCGGATATGCATCGGGATAAAACAGGTGATTCAGTGTGATTGGTTGATGACGAGGTGTAATGGTGAAAGGCATTGATGCCGTCCGCATGGATTGTATGA
This sequence comes from Anaerolineae bacterium CFX9, assembly GCA_030263515.1. GTDB lineage: Bacteria > Chloroflexota > Anaerolineae > Aggregatilineales > Phototrophicaceae > Flexifilum. The sequence goes on from SZPD01000222.1 coordinate 3,491, forward strand.
ACGCCATCCGGCGGACGCGCAGAAGCGCGTCCCTGCACCCGCTGTCTGGATTATAATAGGTGGCCGAAATGTCCCGATGAGCGAAGACTCTACCATGACCCTCACGCCGTTCAGCTACTACGATCTGATCGAAACCTTCCCCAAGCCGGGCTGCGCGGTCTGTGCGCTGCTGCTGCGCGATGTCGAGCGTCATCTTGACTCGATCCTGTACGAATATGTGCTGGATCCCGGCACACAGCAGTCATTCCGCGCCAGCCGCGGACTGTGCAATACGCATGGCTGGGCGCTGCTGCGCCCCGGCGCGGAACTCGGTATCGCCACGCTTTACGAACGCATCCTGAGTGACCTGATCGATGATCTGCGCACCATCACCCCGCCGGAAAACGGGCGTGGACTGGCACAGCGCCTGCTTCGGCAGGACAGCGCCGGCACACTCGATGTCGCTGCGCCGTGCCCGGTGTGCGTCTTTCAGCAGGAACGTGAGGACGCCATCCTCAAAACGCTTGGCGACTACCTGAATGATGAGCCGCTCAGGGATGCCTGGCGCGCGTCGGACGGGTTATGCCTGACGCATATGCAGCGTGCCCTGAAGCAGATGCGCGACCCACAGAAAACCGCCGTGCTGATCGAGATTCAGACAGCGATCTGGCAAGGGCTGCACAGCGAACTGCTGGAGTTCATGCGCAAGAGCGATTTCAGCAATGTCGATGAGATCATGGGCCCAGAAGGCACAAGCTGGCTGCGCACACTGGCACGGATCAGCGGCGAGAAGGGCGTCTTCGGGCGTCAGAAACGCGACTGATCAGCGTTCCCCCATGTTGAAGCTTTCCGGCGGGGCTAACACAGTCACGCGGAACGGGATCGCGTCGCTGACGATCTCACTGCCATCGCGCAGCATCGCCCGCGCCACCAGTTCATGATCGCCGACTTCCAGCGGCCACCACACCACCCACGGCGATGCCTCTGCCGTGCCGATCGCTTCGCCATTCAGCTCATAAGTGACGGAAACCGTCTCGGTAGGCGCGCCGACCGTCAGCCGCAGGCGCTGCGCCTCACGCGGCAGCAGCGACGAGAGCTGAAAACTGGTGTACGGATCGGGCGCAAGCAGTCGCAGGCGGTTATCATCCTCACTGACGCGGGCAGTGGATACCGGCGGCGGCGGATAGCCATGCCGGATTGCCCAGTCCCGCGCTTCCTGAGGCATGACGACGTAGACGCGCTCGACACGGTATTCAGGCGGTGTGTTCTCATCAGCCAACTGACCGGTGCGGGTATCGATCGTGAACGTCTGATAGAGGTTATCCGGCTGGCGAGGCTGTGTGCCGTCGATGAAAAGCTCGCTGCGGGTGCGCTGGCACTGCGGCGTTGGCAGCAAGCCGCTGAGCGCGCATACATCCATGCGGATGATGCCGTCCGGCTGCTCGAACTGAAGCTCCGGCTGGCCGCGCAGCACGGTGCGCATGAAGGCGTTCCAGATCGGCGCTGCGCCGCTGACGCCGGTGACTTCGCGCATCGGTCGGTTATCGGCATTGCCTACCCACACGCCGGTGACGAGATTGGGTGTATAGCCGATGATCCAGTTATCGCGATAGTCGGTCGTCGTACCGGTCTTGGCGGCGGCAGGGCGACCGATATTGAGCGCGCTGTAGCGCCCAAAGCCGAGGATGCGTGCCTGGTCATCGCTCAGAATATGGTTGATCAGATAGGCGACGCGCTCGTCGATCACGCGCACGGAGGGCGGCTGCGGCTGCCACTGATAGAGCAGATCGCCGCTGGCATTGCGCACGCTCAGAATGAAGACCGGATCGACACGCCAGCCGCCGTTGGGGAAGATGCTGTACGCCTGAGTCAGATCGAGCAGGCGTACTTCGCCGCCGCCGAGTGTTACCGCGAGATCGAGATTGGGATTGTTGGTGAGCGTGGTCACGCCTGCGTTGGTGATCAGGTTGATCATCGATGAGACGCCGACGTGCTCCAGCGTGACGACTGCCGGCACATTGAGCGACGATGCCAGCGCCTCGCGCAGCAGCACGGGCCCATTCTCGACCAGTCCGAAATTGGCGGGGGTATAGCTTTCCAGGCGGCGTGTGACAAACGGCGTCCGCACGTCGAGCAGCATCGTGGCGGGCGTCCACGGGTCAGGCCGCGTGGGATCCATCGCCGCGGCATAAGTGAACGGCTTGAGCGCACTGCCGGGCTGCCGGCTCGCCAGCGCCGCGTTGACCGCGCCATCGATTGACTCGTCGAAATAATCCGGGCTGCCCAGCATCGTCAGGACCTGCCCGGTGTAGGGATCCATGGCGACCAGCGCCGCGTTATTGGCATCGGCGGCAACCGTGCGGGTCGTCGGGTCGTTCAGCCGGGCGAGCTGCTGCCGCACGATCGTCTGCGCAGCATTCTGCCAGTCAAGATCGACGGTCGTGATGACTTCCAACCCTTCGGTATAGAGCGCCTCGCCATAGCTGCGCTCCAACTGGCGGATGACCGCCATGACGAAATGCGGCGCTTCAATCGGAAATGGCGACGAGGCGAACTGAAGTTCCTGCCGCCTGGCGCTCTCGGCTTCCTCCGCGCTGATCATGCCCGCCTGCGCCATCAGATCAAGCACGGCTTCCTGCCGCGTTTTGGCAGCGCCCAGATTGGTCAGCGGATCATAGGCTCCCGGAGCCTGGAGCAGCCCGGCGAGCAGCGCGCATTCCGCCAGTGAGAGTTCCTGCGCACTGCGGGCAAAGTAGGCGCGCGCGGCGGCTTCGATGCCATAGGCGAGATTGCCGTAGTAGGACTGGTTGAGATACAGCGCAAGGATATCATCCTTGCTGTAGACCGTCTGAAGCTGGATCGCCAGCACCATTTCGCGCAGTTTGCGCCTCAGGCTGCGTTCAGCGCGCTGCTGCGGGTCAAAGAGCAGGTTGCGCGCCACCTGCTGTGTGATCGTGCTGCCGCCTGCGATAACCTCGCCGCCCTGCACGTTGATCCACGCTGCACGGAGGATGCCGACAACATCCACGCCGGGATGGCTGTAGAAGTTGGCGTCCTCGGTCGCAATCGTGGCGTTGATGCAGTGCGCCGGGATCTCGCTCAGCGGGATGGCTGTGTTGCGTCCGCTGGTCTGCGTATTGCCGATGATCTCGTAGAGCAGGCGTCCGCTGCGGTCGTAGATGCGGGTGGAGGGCAGCGCCAACCCGGCTTGCAGACGGTCGATCGGCGGCAGATCGTAGGTCAGCCATGCCCAGACGCCCGCTGTCAGCAGGACGAAGCTGGCGGCGAGAATCAGGGCGATGCGGGTGCGCAGTCTGCGTCTGCGGAACCAGTGTGCGAAGCGGTGGACTGTTTTCATGCTTCCAGTGTAAACCCGTCCCGCAACTGCTGCCCTACGCTGAAGTGACGGCTGATGGACGCCGCCGCGCCGAATGTCAGCCGTCTGCGCTGGCGGTCTCGCTCACCGAGCGCGCCCAGGCGAGCACCTGCTCACAGTACTGGGAGGAATCTTCAGCCGTGACATCGGTGATGAAGGCGTTCCATGTACGGCGAAACGGCGGGTCGTCAGGCTGACGGGTAATGCGGAAGGCGCGTTTTTCCTGCGAGGACGCTTTCTGAACATGATCGCGGATTTCGGTCACGCTCATTTCACCGTTGAGGGCACGTGCCAGCAGCGAAATCATGGC
>SZPD01000223.1 GCA_030263515.1 Anaerolineae bacterium CFX9
CCTTTCAGGCTCATCTGGATAACACGTTCTTTCATTTCGACTGGATTGACAAATACCTACCAAGTCCATTATGTCATTCCGTTTTCATTTGACCATAAGGTCGTCGCAACGCTGCGCGATTTCACCCACCGAACCACCCATGCCGTGATCGACCCAGCGATCCTGCCCAGCGACCAGTTTCACGCCCTTGTCGCGGCTGTCGCGGTACGTCAGATAGCCGAGAAGCTGCTTCATGCGCTTGCCTTCGTCTGCGGTTGGGCGCTTGTAACGCAGGTTGGAAACACACATCTGTCTGCGATCCACGCTTACTGTCCTCGCCGTCGTGTCACACGCTCGATGAAGTCATTCAGTGTGGTGGTCAGCACTTCGACCTTCTCGTCCAGCGCATCCACTTTCGCCTCAACCCCCTTCGCAATGGCTCGCCGTGAACCGGGTAAATCCTCCTGTGCCGCCAGATAGTAGTTCACTGCATCCCGGATGAGGTCGGTGATGTGGATCAGCCGCCCGTCCTTGCGTGCTCGCACTGAGCGCAGTTCTTTCAACCGCCGCATCTGCTCCGGCGTCAGGCTGACCGTCTGGCGTTCGGTATACAGGTCAGTCTTCTTCCTTTTCATATGCCTCCTCGATCAAATCTCTCAGCCAGCTCGATGGACGAAAGCGGTAGTACAGTCGTCTGATCGTCACCGGTACTGTGCCGTACTGAACTTTCAACTTTTCGCGGACTGCGCCGCCAACCTGCATCTGCTGGGCTTCAACATGCAGTCTGCCCAGATTGACGATGGTCACTACGCCGCCAGACTGTGCCAATTCCGCCGCCCAGACTTCAGCGGCGACTTCCAGCACTTCGGCAACCGTATATTTGGGTAAATGTGGCAGCCGTCGGGCGACTGCCTGCACCGTCAGACGGTGGTTCATGGCTTGAACTCTCCTTGATTTCGCTTCCAGATCATGTGCCGTAGGACATGCACCGCAGGACGTTTCACCATGCCGGAGCGTGGTGCAGCTTTTAGCGTGCATCGGCACGATGTGCGCTCGGTCGGCGTGGCGAACCACGCTGACCGGTGCGGCGGGTGCTCCGCACCGTCGCACTTGTGCGGCTCGCTGTGCGGGCTGCACCAGCCTCTCCGGCGCATGAGGAGCGAGCGGCATTTAGCTCGCTTCAGACCCCGTGTGGACATTTTTGTCATCACACGATACCCGCACGGGGTCTGAGATGGGTGCAACGCCTCGACGTTGCACCCGGCAGGAGGCGAAGCGTCCTGCCCTGCGGCTTGTGCTTCGGATAGCTGTAAGACCATGCGCTGCCCTCACCATTTCACTTTCTTCATGCGCTGTTCTCGCCGCTCAGCAGCATCGTCAGACACCTCATTGCGATGGGCTGTGCCGTTTCCGGCAGGCGCTCCATTCCCCGGCGCGACGACAGCCACATGCTGGATGACCCGCTCGACATAGCCCGGCAAATCCATCAGCGCCGCTCGTATCCAGGCGGTGTCGTCGCAGACCTGCGTGAAACGCGCCGGATCGAAGGGCTGAGGCACATTACGCGGCAGGATCGGGCGATAGCCGCCACCTTCACGAGCAATGTAATCGCGCATCATGTCCTTCATCACCGCGTTGCGGCTCCCGCGTGGGATGCTGTTCCACCACGCGATCAGGTCCGCATCCTCGCTGTAGGTCATCTTCACCGTCGCCGTCGCCCGTTTCTGTTTCGCCATGCGCCTTTCACCTTTCCGGGATGTCCGAAGCTGTCCGAATCGCGTCCGAACCAGACCGACACCCCATCTGCTTATCAGCCCGCCTGCTGACGAGCGACAAAGCGGGCGTAGCTGAGATACCCACGTGCGTTGGCAAGCTGGGCATCGGTCACCAACTGCGTCTGCGGGTAGGCTTCGGCGATATCCTGATACACCAGTTCTGCGCCGCCACCGGATAGATAGATCACATCGACAATCGTGCCGCGCTGCCACTTCTCGCTGAGTAGATTCAGGGTGGCGCTTCGCAGGGGTGTGAGTGCTTCTTCCACGCTCTCGCGGTAATCGACTGGCTGACCGTTAGCGTGAAACACCCCGGTTCGCAGGACTTCCTCAACAATCCTGAAGGGCATCTTCTCGCGGTAGTCGCGTTCCAGCATCGCCGCGATGCGCTCCTGGGCGGTGTAGACCCCGCTTTCGACGCTGCCGCTTTCCGCATCCACGAACTCGCCTTCATCGTCCAGCGCCAGATCGACTGTGTACGTCCCCACATCACACACCCCCGTTCTGCGGTAAGCGTGACCCCGGTTGACTTCGCCCGTTTCGGTTAGCGTGGCGGCGTAAATCGTGCCATAGGGTTGGGGCATGACCATCACTTCGGTGACATTGGCGATGAGGTCGGTGGTATCCGTTCTGATGAGGTGCTGGCCGAGCAGGGAGGTTTTTAGTTCGGCGGCATCGCGCATATGGTCGGTCGGCAAGCCGGTGGCGATGCGAATGTGGACAATATCCCGGTTCCACATGCCCTGCATCAGCTTGCCGATGGCCGCCTTCGCTAACCGGAGCCGGAAGGCATTACCCATCGTGGACTCGTTGGCGGTACGTCCGCGCAGACGCAGCAGTTCGCCGGGCGGAAGCTGACCCAGCGCCAAATCACCGACAAACCACGCGCCGTCGTCGTCACTGATCTGGTCACCGGGATGTCGTTTAGCGATTTCATCCTGTTGGAACTTGATCTCACGGGCGTGACCCATAACCGATGGAAACATCACCACCTGATCGGCAGTGACAGCTTTGACCACGCCGTAGCCGATGTCCAGCCCGATGGTCAGTGTGCTGCCCAGCAGCGCGGTATTCTTCGCATTACGCTTGCTCATGCTGGTTCTCCTGTTTGGCAGAAACTTGTGGTTGTGGCTGAACATCCTCACTGATGAGGAGGCTGTCCAGTGCCTGGCGGATGACGGCTCCGGCGCGGCGGTAGCGCAGCGATGGTTTGAGAGCGCGGTAAATCGCCGCTTCGCGTGGGTCGTCCAGGTTGAGACTGAATTCGATACGCTTAATCATGGTTCCTCCGGCTGTACGGACTCGATACGGGCAGGCTGACGAAAAAAAGAGACGCGCTCATCACGCGCTCTCCGCTATAGAAACTGCTTCCGATGCTTCGACCTCACGCCCATCCGCCTGTGCCTGTTCTGCACCTGCCTGGATGAGTCGGGCCAGCAGGTGGGTATTGGCTTCGAGTGCCTCCTGCAAGCTGGCAAAGCGCCACAGGGCAGGATCGTTGCCGATCTTCATCGGGATGGATTGGGGCTTCCGCCCGCGACGTTTTGCCATGCTTCTCCTCGCACAATACGTTAATCGTATTATGGTACGAATTCTATCGAAAAAGAGAAGGCGCTTTAACGCCTAATCGTACAGAAATACGATATTCGTACCATGTTTCATGATACTCAAAATCGTGCGTTTTTGTCAAGTAGGCAAAAACAAACGCGGTGGTCTTCAGGTATAATCAAAGGATGAGGATTTGAAATTTTGTTAAGGATACAGTTTTGATGGCAAATACCCCATCCACACTCGGCGCATTCATCGCTGATCTGATGAAAAGGCATAATCATAATAATGTTTCATTGGCTGCCGCTGCCGGTGTGTCGGAGGGTGTGATTCGCAATCTTCTTAAGCACGGTATTGAAACCCGCGTTAAAGAACCTGACCCGCGCACCTTGCGGCGGGTGGCCGATGCGCTGAATGTAGATGCCATCATGCTGTTTCGCCTGGCAGGTTATATTCCCCCGCAAGCCAACGCTAACTCAGTACGCGCTGAATACCTCGCTGACGTGTTCGATGAGCTACCACCGGAAAAACAGGATGCGGTGCTGGGTGTACTTGAAGCGATGACGGACAACTACACTCGCAAGGAAACGATACATGCCATGCGAGAAGAGTCAGCGAACCCGTTGGCGGGCTTCGATCTGAACTCGCCTCGTTTAATACGACTGATGGCAAATAAGCTCATTGCCCACTACCAGATGGAAGCACCGCTGGAGTCAGAGCGTATCGAGTCTGATGTCAACGTCTTAGGCTATATATGGAAAGATTTGCCCACGTCAACGCAGCAGCGGGTGAAAGCCCTCATCGAGCACAAACTGTCGCTGGATTATGACCCGACAATGGTTGACCCGGAATGGCGAGATTAGATGGGGCAGATAAAATTGTGCCAACTGTGATGCGTATCGGGCCATTTCGGTTTTTCTTCTATTCCAACGAAAATGATGAACCGCGTCACATCCACATTCGAGCGGCGGAAAACGAAGCGAAGTACTGGCTTGAGCCGATTGAGTTATCCTGGAATCACGGCTTCAACTCACGGGAATTGAAGCAGATCGAGCGACACTTACAGGATAACCTCGTATATCTGATCGAATCCTGGGATGAGTTTTTTGGAGCTTCTGATGATGATGAAACAGAATGATAAACCCCGCGAAGAAGATCGCCCTGTGAGTGTGCAGTTCAGCGATGGGATGCTGCGGGTTCAGCTTCAGGATGGGCGCGAGATCGCCACGCCGCTGGAATGGTATCCTGCTCTGATACAGGCTTCTCCTGAACAACAAAACAATGCGGAATTGGGCCTGTCCGGCATCTACTGGCCTGACCTGGATGAAGACCTCTCCATTGCGGGGATGCTACGCGGAGTTCGTCCTCCTCAACGCAAATTGAAAGCGAACGAGTCAATGTAATGGCTGGGTAGATCAAGATCGCCGGATACGATTCACATACGCCTATGGGTCTTCGTCGTCAGCGAGGTGGGCGGCGATCCCTTCAAATTCTAGAATGTCGTGCATCTGACCAGCGGCTGGTGTGTCTGTAGGCAGACTCAGCAGTCGCCGAACCAGTTCATCCCGTTCTTTCGAGCTAAGGACTTTGACCTGTTCCCATATTTCATTGATCGTCATAGTGCTTCTTCCTGCCTTATTTTCTTACTCTGATTGTACACGAAATCCGGCTCCTCGCGTCTGCCAAATCGTTGTATACTAGATTAAATGTTCGCATGAGGTGGCGCATGACTCACGATCAACCCGACTCGGAAATCCCAGCCGAAGAATGGGCTGCACTGGAAGCGATGGTAAATCTCTCGGATGAGGCGCTGTGGGTAGCTGCCCGTGAACAGATGCCCGCAGACATTCAGATGCGAATGTCCGTGCTAATGACGAAGAACAATTTCGGCACCATCACTGATGAGGAATACGCCGAACTCGCCGCGCATGTCGAAGAGGGTGACAAGCTCACGCTGCGGAAAGCCACCGCGATGAAATACCTGATGGATCGCGGATATAAAGTCACCTTTGATGACTTAAAACCAGTAGATGAATAGTTTTGTCGAGTAAATCACATGAATAACGAGAACCGTTACCTTCACCTCATTCGACAGGACTGCCCGCTGCCGCCGGGTACCCATGTGGTGGTCTATTGCCGTGATTCTGGTGGGGATGAACAGGATCGCAGTGTTGCCCAGCAGGTCGATGTCGCTCGCGAATACTGCCAGCATCACAACCTCGTGCTGGATAAGCTCTACGTCGATGAGTCGAAACTGTCATCGAACACCGAGAAACGCGATGCCCTACAGGAGCTGCTCTCCGACCTGCGCCGCCGCTTCAGGCACATCAATGACCGCTACAAGCGCGAGAAAGCCAGTCGTGAAAATCCCTTCGGTGTGATCTTCTGGAAGTCCAACCGGCTGGGACGCGACAGCATCGAAGCGACTAACATCAAGACCGACCTGCGCCTGCGCGGTATCACTATCGTTGACCTGGTGACATCCGCCAATACGGGCAATGCTGCCGTTGATGCACTCATCGAAGCCTTCCAGCAGTGGAAAGATGAACAGGACCTCGAAGAAATCTCTCAGAACGCTAAACGCGGGCTGGCTCAGCTTGTCGGCACGCGGGATAACGACCCGGAATTCCTCAGACACAATCCAGATTGGGAATGCACCGGCGGTTATCTGAGCATCCGTCCCGGCGGCGTGCCAACTGGCTTCAAAGGTGAGCGAGTGCAGGTGGGTGTGTACGAGCGCAAGAAGGGGCGCAAATCGGGCGAACCTCGTATCGTTCAGCGCCTTGTGCCTGACCCGGAGATATGGGAGCGCTGCTATCTCGCTTGGCAGATGCGGCATGAAGGCGCAAGCTATGGCGAGATTCACAAGACCACGCGCCTGTTTAAGAATGTCAATGGCTACGATACATTTTTCTCCAATCGCATTTATACCGGTGACATCATCTATGGCGGCAAGCTGTATAAGGAATTCGTCCCGGCGCTAATTCCGCATGAATGGTTTGAAGCTGAGCAGAAGCGCCAGGCGGAGAATGCCAAAAAGCATAACGGCAGGAAGTTGGATCGCAACTATGAGCCGCGCCGAGTCGGGAGCAAGTATCTGCTCTCTGGGCTGGTGGTCTGCGGGCATATGGATGGCGAAGAACATCCGATGAATGTCGAGAGCATTCCCGGCAAAAAGGGTAAGCGCGGTAATTACACCTTCTTCATCTGCTCGACCATGAAGAATTCACGCGGTCAGGCGTGTGAGGCAAAGCGAGTCAGCACCAAAGCCCTCGATCAGACCGTGATCGAAAATCTACTGGCGCATGTCCTGACAATGGAGAACCTGCGACCATTGGCGAAGAACATCGCGCAGTCGCTGGAAGAACGCAGCAGTGATGCCGGAACGCGCATCGCCGCGCTTGAGGACAAACTCGCTGAAGTCAAAAAATCGCTCGAAAACATCATGGATGCCATCGAGAACATGGGCTATGCCAAGCATCTCCAGCAGCGTTACGACGAACGCCGCCGTGAGGAAGAAGAACTGCTCTCCGAACTGGCGATACTGGAAGCCTTACAGGTCGATCCAAGGCAGATCGCGCACATCAGTGATGAGGCCCTCGAAGGCTGGATCTGCTACATGCGCGAGGCGCTCGAAGGCGAGGACAAGGCGCTGGCACGGCGGATCATCCAGCAGTTCGTAGCGAAGATCGTCATAAAGGAAGGAACGGGAACGCTCTACTACACGTTCCCGTTCCCGGATGATTCGTATATGCCTAGTTTTCGTGACTTGGACCTGAGGGGATTCGAACCCCTGACCTCTACAGTGCGATTGTAGCGCTCTCCCAGCTGAGCTACAGGCCC
>SZPD01000224.1 GCA_030263515.1 Anaerolineae bacterium CFX9
TCGCGCCCTCTGCCGTCCAGCCGATCAGTCCGTTGTAATGCGATCGCCCGCCTGCGCCAGCGCGGGCAGCGCCAGTATTCCGCCGATGAGAAGCACAGTATCGTCAGGAAATCAGCGCCACTGGCGCCGGCATGCCCATCTCTTCCGGCAGCGGCAGGCGGATGCGCGCTGTCGTGCCTTCTCCGAGTGTGCTTTCCAGATCGATCGTGCCCCGGTGGGCTTCGACGATCCGCCGCGCGATCGGCAAACCAAGACCCGCACCGCCCCGGTGGGCTGCGCGGGCGCGGTCGGCGCGGAAGAACTGTTCAAACACATGCGGCAGATCGGCAGCATCAATGCCGCTCCCCGCATCGCGGATCTCGACCAGCGCGTGACCATCTTCCCGACAGGTGCGCACCTGAATCTGCCCGCCGTCATCGGTGAAGTTGATCGCGTTGACGAGCACCTGATCGATGGCACGCCCGATCTCACCGATATCGACAGCGATCTTTGGCAGGCCTGCATCGGGCGTGAACTCGATCACGATGCTGCGGCTGGCGCTTTCCTTGCGCCGGCGTTCGATCAGGTCAGTCACAATCGCGTTGAGATCATGCGGCTCGCTGCGCAGCGTCAGGTCGCGTTCCAGACGGGCGACTTCCAGCATGCCCTGCACCAGCAGACCAAGTCGTTTGCCCGCATCGGTTGAGGATGCCACGCGCTCGCTGATGCGGGTCAGCGCATCCTGCACGATACGCACGTTGGCGCGGGTCTCGGCGGTCAGGTTCGGGTCGGCTTCGAGTGCCGCCAGCGCGCGCATGGCTTTCTCGCCATAGCGCTCGGTGACATAGCCGGTAGTGTAGATCACGGCGATCGGCGTGTTGAGATCATGCGAAACATCGCGCAGGAAATGCTCCATCATGCGGATCTTCTCCCGCTCGATCGCCAGCGCGCGCGCCTGTTCCTCCGCTTTCTTGTAGGCGGTCATATCGACGATCACGCTCAGATAGCCGATCAGTGCCTTGCGGCGGTCGCGGATGGGCGAAATGGTGATGTCGTAATACACGTCCTGTGCGGGATCGGTGACCTGGATCGTCACGTCGCTGTCCTGCTGCTGATCATAGGTGGCGAGCCATTCCGGATAGGTGGTCAGCACCGCGCTGATCGGCTGCCCGGTCAGCGACTCCGGCGTGCGCCCCGGCGCGATGATGGCGGCGGCGATCGCGTTGATATCGACGATGCGCAGCTTGCGGTCGGTCACCAGCACGCCAGAGCGCAGGCTGGCAAGGATTTTGTCATGCGCGATCGGGACGACTTCGAATAACTGGTAACGCCGCAGCGCCAGCACGCCGATGATCGCGCTGCCGGAGAGCGAAAGTGTCGCCAGCCCCAGCGGGGCGATCGGGTTTAAGCCGATTCCGTCGATGATCATGAAGACATACGGGATCAGCAGGGGCAGCATGATCATGACGATCTGCCCGCGATAGCGGCGCTGTGTCCGGCGATAGGCGTCCATCAGCAGGGCGACGGTGATGACGACTATCACCAGATAGACGGCGGTTTCGATCCAGTAGAACCAACCGCCGGCTGTATCGATCACCCAGGTATCGCCGACGGGAACGGGCTGGATGGAAGCCCGCAGCGCGCGATGCCACTGACTCGTCCAGATCATCAGGGTGGTCAGCGCCCCAAAGCCGAAGATCGGAATGAGATATTTGAGCGGCGCGCCCCGCTGCCGGTAGTTGTATTCGTATGCTGTCAGCCAGAAGACGGGGGCGACGAATGTGATCCCGGTCTGCCGGACGTTGAACCAGAACAGCTTGGTCTCGTAGGTTGTGCCCAGCAGCTCGAAAACGTAGCCCGCCATCCACAGCATGATGCAGATCATCAGCATGGCAAACGGCGTCGCGCCCGGCTGCTTTCGCCGCTGAAGGAAGATCGGCAGCGCGATGACGGCCGTGCAGAACGTGAAGGACAGCGCAACGATGTAAAACTGAACGAACGCTTCGGTCAACATGCGCTTTCAGAAAAAATCATCATGAAGGGCCTGCTCATTGGCAGCGCCTGCCTGAGCTGTCAGACTTTTATTTCGGCTGTCTGCCCATTTCCACGCCGGTTGGGCGATGCTCCCCCGGATGAGCAGCGACAGAATCTCTTGCGGCCACGCAAATATTACGTAATGCAAGGTGCTGACATTAGCATAATACTATTTTGCACAGCGGTACAAATAACTGTACAGGGCGTATGAAAATTCTGACAATCCTGCTCAGCTTTCCTCAGGATGGGGTTATGATCAGGCTTTGTTGCGATCTTTATTGCGGGGCGAAATGCGCTATACTCCGCGCGTCAGACAGCACGTCAGGATAGACCACGCACCATGCCCATCCCGCCACCGCCGCAGACCGGACGCCAGCCGATCAGTATGACCCTGCGCCAGATTGAGGCGGCGCTGCGGGCGCGTCATGCCGGGGATGCCCGCGATCCGTTTGCGACGGATCCGCATCCCGAAGTTCGCCAGTTGGGGCGGCTGGCGCTGCGCCGCAAGGACGCTGGCGAGAGCGTCAGCGATTATTTCGCGCTGGGCGATCTGTGCGCCGGCTTGTCGCTCGGTGAGGGTGACCGGCTGCGCATCTTTTACGTGGGCAAGGCGCTGATCGCCTATGACCGTGCCTATCAGCAGGCGCAGAACGATGTTGATCGCACGCTGGCTGCGCGCGCCTATGATCAGTTTGTGGCGTGGGTGGTCGAAGCCGCCCGCGAAGCGCCGACCCGCAAGAATATCGCTGTGGCGCTGTGGGCGCTGGCAGATGATACCGAAGACGAAGCCGTTCACGTCAACCTGCCGACCGAAAATGATCACTCGATTAGCGAGCTGCTTGAAGCCTACCGCGTGCATCAACGGCTGGCGCTGCGCGTGACGCAGGAACTGGCCTCAGGGCTTCCTGAGGTGACGTATACCAGCGGCGTGCAGTCCGGCAGCGGCAGCGATCCGACCCTGACCGATCATGAACAGGGTGGACTACCTGCTGCCGATATGCCCACCCGAACCGAGGCGCAGTACACCGCGGCTGAAGCGCCTGTGGATGTGCAGACACTCAGCGACGCCACCCTGGCGGACGATGGCTCCTATGGTTACATCGACTCGCTGATGTCGCTGGACGGCGAAAGCGTCAGCGGAGCCAGCCTGGGCAATCTCACGCCGAACGACGCCAGCCTGATCGATACCGATGAGGAGGATGAAGCGGATGAGGAAGTCCTGCTCGATGAGCCGGAACGCACCATCCGCCCCGGCGCAGTCGATCCCGCCCGGCTGACTGATTTCGACCGTCAGGCAGAGGCGCTCACCCGTTTTGATGACGATAATCCACGGGGATATGACTCTCTGTTCGATGACGAGCTGATCGTTTCACAGAGCGAGTCGCGCGCGCTCGGCGATCTGCCGCGCCGCGCTCAGCGTTTCGACGTTCCGCCGCCTTCCCCGATCCCGGCTTCCGGCGAGACGAGTACACCGGATACGCCGCGTGTGCTGCCCGGTGAATATGAGATCGGGCAGATCATCGATGGGCGCTACGAAGTCGCCGATGTGCGGCGCGGCGGGATGGGCGTGGTGTATCTGTGCTACGACCGTGAGACGCACGAAACGGTTGCCCTCAAGAGTTTCCAGAGCAAATTTCTTGAAAATCAGCGCGCTGTGCTGCGCTTTGAGCAGGAAGCGCTGACATGGATCCGGCTCGAAAAACACCGTCATATCGTCCAGGCGCGGCTGGTTCAGCGTATCGCCAGCCGCCCGCATATCCTGCTCGAACATATCAGCGGGCCGGAAGGGCTTGAAGCTGACCTGCGAAGCTGGATCGAGCGCAAACGGCTGACCCTGCCGCTGGCGGTCGAGTTCGGGCTGCATATCGCGCTTGGCATGCACCATGCGACGCAGCGCGTCCCCGGTCTGGTTCACCGCGACCTCAAGCCGGCCAATATCCTGGTCACGCAGGACAACGTCGCCAAAGTCACCGATTTCGGGCTGGTGCGCTCGCTCGACAGCGACGACGCCGTTCTCGTGCCGGAAGATGAGGACGAGAAACCCACCGAGCGGCTGACGCGCGCGGGAGCCATCATCGGGACGATCCCGTACATGGCTCCGGAACAGTGGGTGACGCGGGATGTGGATGCCCGCGCCGATATCTATGCCTTCGGCTGTCTGCTCTACGAAATGATCGCGGGCAGGCATATCTTCCGGGCGCGGCGTTTTGATGAGTGGATGCAGGCACACCGGGAGGAAACGCCGATCATCGACCCGGCGCTGGAGCCGAGCCTGCCGCATCCGCTGCGGCTGCTGATCCTCAACTGCCTTCAGAAGCAGATTGCAGCGCGCCCGTCTTCGTGGGAAGAGATCGTCGAGCAGATGGCTGCCATCTACGAGATGATCGTGGGGCATCCCGCCGAGATGGAGATCACCGGCCCTGAACTGGCGGCGCGGGAACTGATGGACAAGGGCTACTCGCTGACTGAGCTGCGCCGTTATGACGAAGCGCTCCAGGCATATGACCGCGCGCTCTCACTCCAGCCGAAAAATGCCTATGCCTGGGCACGCAAGGGCCGCACGCTCCGGCTGGCGGAACAGTATGCGCAGGCGCTGGAATGCTATGAACAGTCGATCGGGCTGTATCCCGGCTACGCATCATCATGGCGCGGCAAGGGCATCGTGCTGGAAAAGATCGGTCGTATCGAGGAGGCGCTGGCGTGTTACCAGCAGGCGACGACGCTCTCGCCCGATGATCCGTGGAGCTGGTATGACCACGCCAACGCCCTGATCGCGCTGGGCAGACAGGATGAAGCGTTCACCTCTCTGCAAAAGGCGCTGCAACTGGATGACCGCCATGCCAACAGTTGGGCGAAGATGGGGCAGCTTCTGCGGCAGACGGGGAAATTCCGCGAATCCGTTGAGGCCTATCAGAAGGCGCTGCATATCGACCCGACCTATGCCTGGGCGCATAACGGCTGCGGGCTGACGTATAAGGCGATGGGCGAACTGCGCTCAGCGTCGATCTGCTTCCGCTCGGCGGTGCGCTATCAGCCGGATGACCTGTGGATTCGCTACAACCTGACGGAAGTGCTGGTCGATCTCGGCCTGTATGATGAAGCGGTTGACTCGGCGCGGCTGATCATCAAGAAAAACCCGGATCATGCGCTTGCATGGGCTAAACTGGGACAGGCGCTCCGCTATCTCAAACGATCGGAAGAAGCGCTGGTGGCGTATAACCGCGCCATCGCGCTTCAGCCCGGCTACACCTGGGCGATCAACGGTCGTGGTATCGTGCTTGAACAGCTTGGCCGTCTGGAAGAAGCCTGGCAGGCTTACATGCAGGCAGCGCAGACCGCCGGCGCGGATGTGTGGACGTGGTATAACGTCGGCAACGTCCTCAGCCTGATGAACCGGCATGAGGAAGCGATCGAGGCGCTCGAACACGCGCTCACGATCGACCCGACCCATGCGCGCACGTGGGCGCGGCTGGGGGCGACTTACCGGGTGCTGGGGCGGATGGAAGACGCCGTGAACGCCTTCAATATGGCGCTGGAAAATGAGCCGGATTATGCCTGGGCGTGGAAGGAACTGGGCATCGCCTATGAGCGCACGGGTCGGCTGGAGGATGCGCTGCATGCCTATCAGCGTGCCGGGGACAGCGCGCCAGAGTATGCCTCTTATGTCATCCAGCAGGCGGAAGCGCTGGTGGCGCTTGGCGAGCTGGAGCAGGCGCTGACGCTGCTCGATCAGGCGCTGCGCATCGACAATCATAAGGCGACGACATGGGCGAAACGCGGGCAGGTGCTGCGCCGGCTGGGACAGCTTGAGGAAGCGCTGCGCAGCTACAGCCGCGCCGTCGAGCTGGATCCCAATTACGGCTGGGCTTGGAACGGGCGTGCGCTGGTGCTGAGCATGCTCGGCAGGCATGAGGATGCACTCGCGGCGCACAAACGCGCTATCGAGCTGGATCGCACCGATGTCTGGAACTGGTACAACTACGGCGAGGCGCTCATCAACGTCGCCCGCTTCCGTGATGCTGCCGATACGCTGGAGCAAGCCGTCAGGATCAACCCGCGTCATCCGGAAAGCTGGGGCAAGCTCGGACAGGCGTACCGCCGTCTTCAGCGGCCGGATGATGCGGTGCGCGCCTACGACGCCGCGCTGGCGATCAACCCGCAGTATGCCTGGGCATGGCATGGGCGCGGGCTGGCGCTGGAGATGCTCGGACGGCGCGAGGAGGCACAGGCGTGCTTTGAGCGCGCGCTCGAACACGATGACAGCGTGATCTGGTACTTTACAAGCCTGGTGGACGTGCTGCTCGATCTGCGCCGCAGCAGCGAGGCGCTCAGCGTGATCGACCGCGCTGTGGAAAGGCTGCCGGATAACGCCACGGCATGGGCGCGGCGCGGGCAGATCCAGCGGCGGCTGCACGATTATGCGAATGCCGTCGAGAGCTACCGGCGCGCGGTCACACTCGATCCGACATATGCCTGGGCGTGGAATGGGCTGGGGCTGGCCTATGTGGCGATCAACCAGCCGGACGAAGCGACTTCGGCATATGAACAGGCTGTGCGCTACAATCCCAACGACATCTGGTTCTGGCATAATTATGGCGATGCGTGGCTGGCGCTGGGGGACTGTGAGCGCGCGCTGCTGATCTTCGAGCAGGCGCTCAGGTTAGACCCGGCGCATGAGCCGACGCTGCGCAAACTGAAGATCGCCCGCGACTGCCTTGATGGCGGCGCGTGAGGCGGGGAAAGATGAGCCTGAAGCGATGAACCGCGAGATTTCGATCACCTATATGAGCGGGCCCAACGACGGCATGCGAATGCAGTTCGAACAGCCGGAGATCGGTGAAGACCTCATCCTCAACATCGGCCGCCGGGAAGGCTGTGACATTCACCTGCCGTTCGACAATCAGGTCTCGCGGCTGCATGCCCGTCTGGGAGTGACCGCGCTGCCCGTCACCGCCAGCGAGTCGGTCACTGAGCCATACATTCTGTCGTTCTGGCTGGAAGATCAGGGCAGCCGCAACGGTACGTTCATCGAGCGCGAGAAGCATCAGATTCGCGGGCGCGTCACGCTGCGACCCGGCGCGCTGTTCCGCATCGGGCGAACGTGGCTGCGCCTGGATGAGCCGCT
>SZPD01000225.1 GCA_030263515.1 Anaerolineae bacterium CFX9
TTCACTGAGTCCGGCGACGCCGCCAAAGCGACCAGCCATGACAAAATAGCGTCCGCTTTCTGGAAGTTCCAGCCCGCGAATCTCGGTCATTTCTGCGCCTGCGGTGACATTGTTGTCGCGCGCCAGCTCACGCCCTTTTTCGTCGATGATCAGCAGGATCGGATCGAGATTGCCCGATGTACGGGTGAGGGATGCATCGATCACCTGTCCCTGAGCGCCGTCAAATGGGAACAGCATGGCAAATTGTTCGTGAGACAGGGAACCGCTCACCGGCACAGACAATTCCACCGGCGGCTGGATCACCAGGCTGTAAAACGAAGTGGAGTCTGCGAAGCGTTCTCCCTGCACGATCGGCGTATCGGCTGGGCTTGGGGCAGGCGTGGGTTCAGCCGTGGCGGTTGGTGTTTCGGTGGCAGTTGGCGTGGCAGAAGGCGTCTCTGTGGGTGATGGCGTGAACGTCACAGTTACCGCTTCAGCAGTGGAGGTTTGCGCTGCATGGGAAGTGGCAAGCGCTGCGACGGCGGTCGCGGAGACGCGCGCTTCAGCAGTCTGGAAGATGGCGGTTTCCGTGGCTTCCTGGACTGCCTGTGCCGTAGCGCTGGCGGCGGCGCTCAGGGTTGCCTGATTCAGAAGTTCTGCCTGAGTTGCCGTCTGTTCGAAGGCAGCCGTGGCGGCCAGATCAGGCGTCTCGGTAGGGGTTGGGGATGGCGATGCGGTTGGGGAAGGCGTCGGGCTTCTCTGTTCACGGGTAGGCAGCACGACCCCCGACAGCGTGGGTTCCTGTGCTACCTGGGCGGGCTGCGGGCTGCAGGCCGAAACCACCATCAACCCCAGCAGACAGAGGACAGGTATCAGGCTGCGTCGAATTGCCCTTACTCGTATCACGGAACGCTCCACCGCACGGTGATCGTTTCAAAGCTGCGAATTGATCGTGCCAACCATACCACAGGCGAGGCTCGTTGCGCTACTCACGAGCGCTGCTGTTTGGTTCCTTTGACGCCTTTTACGCCGCGCGCTGCCGTGAGGGCGATCAGATTGGTCTGGTAGTTGTACGTATTGCGTCGTTTTTCGGCATGGGCATCACGCGCCAGCGCCACCAGCCGATCGACGACTTCGCGCGCGCTGCGACCCATCTCCTGCCACAGGTAGAAAGCGAGCGAGCCAGGCAGCGTATTGATCTCATTCAGGAAGACTTCGTTCGAGTCGGGGCGGACGAGGAAGTCCAGCCGGGCTGTGCCTCGCCCATCAATGGCGCGGAACGCCTCGATCGCGATGTCCTGAACGCGCTGCGCGAGTTCAGGCGGCAGCGGGGCGGGGATCAGCCGCTCGGCGCTTTTCATCCCTTCGCCACCGCGCAGATACTTTTCATCATAGGTCAGGAACTCCTGCCATGAGACCGGCTGCTCAAGTACCGAGGCTTCCATCTCACGATCATCGCCCATGACGGCGCAGTTGATTTCAACACAGTCCGTAATGGCGGACTCGATGATCGCGCGGCGATCGAGGTTGAGCGCCATGTCCAGCGCGCTCCGCAGCGCAGCGTCGTCATGATCGATCCGGCTGATGCCGATGCTCGATCCAAGTGTCGCCGGCTTGACGAACACGGGGAAAGTGAGTGTGCGAATCCGTTCAAGGATGGCGTCGGGCTGGCTTTCCCATTCATGCCTTGCCGCGCTCACGAAGGGCGCTGTTCTGATGCCGACGTTTTCAAGCACCCGCTTGGTCATGATCTTGTCGTTGGCGACAGCGGATGCAAGCACGCCGCAGCCGACATACGGGATATCCGCCAGTTCGAGCAGACCCTGCAGTGTTCCGTCTTCGCCATGTGAGCCATGCAGCGCCGGAAAGACCACATCGAGCCGCACAAGCTGGCTTTTGGCGAACAGTCCGGAGGGTGTTGGATTGACGATCACCCCGTGATGCTGCACTGAGGGGGAGAGGGTGACGGTCTGAACCCCCGACATGCTCACGACTTCGTTTCTGAAGTTTTTCAGTTCGCGCAGAGGATCGCCGGTAAACCAGCGCCCTTCCCGGTCGATATAGATCGGAATTGTGTCATAGCGCTCTGTGTCGAAGGCGCGCAGAACCTGACTGCCGGTCACGACCGACACGTCATGCTCGACGCTTCTGCCGCCGAAGATGACTGCAACGGTGGTTTTACGTCTGGCGCTCATATTCCCTTCCGAGGATGTCGCGATCGCTTCTAGGCTGTGGCCCCCACGCTCACGAGGTAGATGATGAGCATGGCGACACAGGTAGCCAATTCTACCACAGTCCCGGCTACCCAAAGCTTGACGGCGGTCTTGCCCGCCCGATACGCCCTGTGAACACCGCGGAAAGCGATCAGTTCTGCTGCCAGCGCGCCGAGGATGGAACCGATCAGCGTGCCTGCAATCGGGATGGGGATGACAAACGTCCCGATCAGCCCTCCAACGAATGATCCGATGGCGGACAGGCACGTCAGCCCGGATGTTTTTACGCCGAGGATCGGCAGCCAGAAATCGCTGGTGATGCCCACCAGCATCACCGCCGTGATCAGGATCGAAGCCAGCGGCGTGATGCGCTCAAAGCCGGTGATCACTGCCGTGATGATGGCGACGCCCCATACGAGCAGCGCCCCCGGCAGGATCGGAGAAATCGCCAGCACCGTGGCGATGATCATCAGAAAGCCCCCCAGCGCAAGCGCTGCGGACTGCGCCATTTCAAGCATCAGATCACCTCTGTATGGACTGCGCTGCCGACACCCGCGTCAGAACGTTCGCCCTCAGGATGAGTAGGTATCAGGCAGATCGTTCAGGAATAATACGGTGTCTCCGGGCTTGAGGTTGCGCTTGTACCACTCCACGGCTTCTGTGAGGGTTTCGACGCTGCGCACCCGTTCTGCATCGAAGCCGGCATCGAGCAGACCGGTACGGATCGGCGCTGTGCGCACCGAGCCGACGAGGATGACATCAGTGGCATACTGTGCCGCGCGCTCACCCAGCCGGCGATTTTCGCTTTCCATCAGATCGCCAAGCTCTACCATGCCGGGTGTGATCAGTAGGCGTCGCCCGGTCTGGTGAAGTGCCAGCGCCCTTAGGGAGCTGATGACGCCGACCGGGTTGGCGCTGTAGGCATCGTTGATGATGGTGATACCTTCTGGTGTGACCTGCCGAACCAGTCGGCTCTCAGCGGGTTGCAGGCTGCGGCAGCGCGCGGCGACTTCACGCAGGGGCATCCCTTCATGGACGGCGACGGCTGTTGCCAGCAGGATGTTGGTGACGTTGTGTTCGCCGAGCAGGGTGGTGTTGAATTCCGCCTGTTCGCCGCGTTCGACATCGTGTACCACGAAGCGCAGTCCTTCCAGCGTTTCGGAAATGTCCGTGGCGATAAACCGGGGTCCGCCGGGCGGCACTTGTGCGGGATCGATCCGTTTGCTGACGGCAAGCCGCGTCTGCGGATAACCGCGTTCATACATCTGCCGGACGTATTCGTTATCCCAGTTGAAGATGGCCGTTCCGTCGGGCGGCAGCGCAGTGACGATCTCGTATTTGGCGATTGCGATATTCTCAAGGCTGCCGAAGCGTTCGAGATGCTGCGGGCCTACTTCGACGACGATGCTGATCTTGGGGTGAGTGAGCTTGCAGATGCGGGCGATTTCGCCGGGAATATACGCGCCCATCTCGCACACGAAGTATTCCACCCGCCGATCCTGCGCCAGATCGGTATTGATCGCCAGGCAGACACCCATCAGCGTGTTGTAGCTCTTGGGCGTCGGATAAGCGTGATAGCGCCCGTTGAGGATATGGCTGAGATACGCTTTGGTACTCGTTTTGCCATAGCTGCCCGTGATGCCGATCACGACCGGATCGATTTCCTTCAGCGTGCGCCGGGCTTTGGCGATAAAACGCTGGCGGATGAGCGCCTCGATCGGAGTCATCAGCAGACTGCCGGCGATCAGCAGGAAAGGCGCAGCGATCAGCGCCACAACGCCCAGCGTTCCTGTAAAGACAAACAGAAATTCCGGCGCGCCGGTCTCTCCGAAGCGCAGGGCAAGTAAAACGCTTCCGGCAGCGATCAGCAAAGCCGCCAGCAGAAACGCCGCGCCAAGCATTCGCATGGCGCGCCGCGTTCGGCGGAATGCCTTCTTGATTTCACCTTCGCCAGGCGGGATCACGGCGATCACGGCAGCGATGACCGCGACCATCCACGGCACAAAAGGTCCCGGCGCTTCCGAGAGCAGGACTATCAGTATGCTGCTGATGAACCACGCCAGAACAGGGCGTGTGGGCAGCCAGCGGCTGCGTGCGCCGAACAGCCAGCGGACATAGCGCTGGCTCATATACTCTTCAATCTGGAAGAAGCGTGCCTGCCGGTAGATGCGCAGGCAGGTTCCGGCGAGCCAGATCAGGCTGAGGATGATGATGGGAAGGAGGCTCATGAGCTGAAGAAGTGTTCCGTGATCTGCACAAACTCGTTCAGACGGTCAAGATAACTATAATGCCCGGCGTCTTCAAGGACAACCAGCCCGGCATCGGGGATCAGGGATTCGAGAATTTTCGCCTGCCAGAGGGGGGTGTCCTGATCGCCGTCGCCCCAGATCAGCAGGGTGGAGGCGCTGACGCGCGCCGCATGAGCGCGCAGATCCTGATTGACGACATGGATGAACGTCTGACGCATCACCCCGCTGGTATTCTGATAATCCGCAGAACCATACCGTTTGCCATACCATGCGGCAAGGCGATCGGCGTATCCGCCCGCGCCGATTCTGCGCAGCAGACCGCGCGCTGATTTGTAGACCGCCAGCCGCGTTCGGCTCCACAGGGATCGTCGTGGAGGCACGCCTGCCGCATCGACCAGCACGATCCGGTGGACGCGATCCGCATAATCCGCGCCGAGGATGAGGCTGATCCGCCCGCCAAACGAATGCCCGATCAGGTTGACGCGGCTCAGATTAAGAGTGTCAAGGAAATCGGCCGTCCAGTTTGCATAATCGAAAATCGTCCAGGCCGTTTCTGGCGCTTCACTGTCCCCAAAGCCGGGAAAATCCGGGGCGATTGTAGGGTGTCCACCGCGTTTCAGACGTTCCATCACCGGTTTCATCAGCGCGGCGCTGGCCCCCCATCCGTGCAGCAGCACGACCGGATGCGCGTTCGCGCCGTCAGGCTGGCTCTCCAGATAGTGGACGCGCCGCCCATTGAGCACCATCGACTTTTCAGCGATCGTCATTCGGCCGTGATCTTTGCGTTCAGGGCAGTGAGCTTTGCCAGCGCGCCGGAGAAGGTGTATTCCAGCGCCTGAGCGTTGTCAATCACTGACTCGCCATCGGCGATCAGCGCGGCTCCGAGCATGCCGAGACCGGTACGTACATCAGGCGAGTCCATGTAGATTCCGCGCAACGGGGTCTGCCCGACGACGATGGCACGATGCGGATCGCACAGAACGATCTGCGCCCCCATCGCCTTGAGCTTATCGACGAACAGCAGCCGGTTGTTGTACATCTTTTCGTGGATCAGCGATGTGCCGCGTGCCTGGGTTGCGATCACGGTAGCGATGGCCACCAGGTCAGACGGGAATCCGGGCCACGGCGCAGTTTCGATCGAGG
This sequence comes from Anaerolineae bacterium CFX9, assembly GCA_030263515.1. Classification (GTDB taxonomy): domain Bacteria; phylum Chloroflexota; class Anaerolineae; order Aggregatilineales; family Phototrophicaceae; genus Flexifilum. Next base: position 5,585 of record SZPD01000225.1, read on the forward strand.
CGTCGATATCTTCCTCACGATTAGAGACGGTCAGCACCTCATGACGGGGGATATAAAGCGCCTGCTCATCCAGATCGATCTGGATGCCGAGGCTCCAGAAAATCTTTGCAATGACGCGCATCTCGCGCAGACCCACGCCGTTGATCTGGGCGCGTCCGCCGCTCATCGCACAGATGGCGGCGACGCTGGCAGCTTCGATATAGTCCGGTGGAACCGTCCACGCCGCGCCGCTCAGCTCGTCCGTGCCGAAGATCGTCAGCACGCTGGAGCCGATCCCCTCGATCCTCGCGCCCATCGAGACGAGGGCATGCGCCAGTTCCTGGATATGCGGCTCGCAGGCGGCATTGTGGACGATCGTCCTGCTGCCGAGACGAGATGCCATCATCATGATCATCGCTGTCGCCGTCACACTCGCTTGCAGCAGGACGATTTCGCGTTTGTCCCACCGAACGCCCTTGAACTCGACAGCGCCATCCCGATTGATGACATCGATACCCAGATCGCGCAGCGCTTCCAGATGGGTTCGAATGCGGTTGAGTGGGAAATCGATCTCCAGACGAACATGCTGGCAGCGGATCAGCATGGGGGCTACCAGCAGGATCATGCCCAGTGTCGCATCGGTTTCCGCCTGTGTCAGCACACGGCGCGATACCTGCTCAGGATACAGGATCAGCCGATCGGACTCGCGTTCAATGTGCCCGCCCAGCGACTCGATGAGCTGGAGCAGACCCTGTGTGCTGAGCGTATCCGGCACGTTGCTCAGTGTCACAGGCTGATCAGTGAGCAGCGCCGCCGCCAGCAGCGCCTGCGCCGCGTTGGCATTCCCGGACGGCTGGTACGTGCCGTTCAGCGGTGCGCGACCTTCCACGCGAATCCGCATTTTTACCCTTTCTTGCTGCCGAGTGGATCGATGGGATTATAGCAGATGGGTTTGCCCCGTCGTAAGATGGATCCACGCGGAACAAAAGGGGAATATCATCATGCACGTTGAGCACATCAGGCAAATGTACAGCTACAGTCAGTGGGCGTTTGAGCGCGTCTGGAACTGCGTCAGAACGCTTGGAGACGACGGCTTTGCGCAGCCGCTCAATTACTCAATCGGCTCGATTCGCAGCCATTTTCTGCATGTGACAGGCGTAGAGGAACGCTGGTTCGCCCGCCTGAATGGGACTGCTGTGCCTCCATTCCCCAATCAAGAGACATTCGGTTCCATAGAGCAGGTTTATGCCGAATGGTCACGGGTGACGCAGGCAAATCTGAGCCAGCTCGCGCGATGGACGGATGAGGATATGATGCGGGAAATCGTTTACGACATTCCGCATCGCGGCGGCATCAAGCGCAACCCGATGTGGCAGATTCTGGTGCATGTGGTCAATCACGCCACCGATCACCGCTCGCAGATTCTTGCCGGGCTGCACACGCTCGGCGCGCCGACGGTGGAGCAGGACATGATCTTTTATTTCTGGGAGCAGTCCGGGGGATAGGCAGCGAAGTTATCGCGGGGGG
>SZPD01000226.1 GCA_030263515.1 Anaerolineae bacterium CFX9
GTGGCAGCAGCGAGCGCGAGGCGTTGGCGACCATCCAGAGTGCCTATAGCCACCCGGCGCGTGACCCCATCCTCGCACCGCGAGAGCAGGCACGTCAGCAGATCAGTCAGCTTGTGAGTCAATTTGCGATTGAACAAAAGACGGAACGCCCGACCACCGAGCAGATCGTCGCCGCTGTTGAAGCCTGCATCCACCTCAATCCGGTGGAATGGGCGGAAGAACGCCAGCGCCTCAAAGCCGTGTGTGGCGATGGGTTGAAAATCGGCGATATTGACCGCTTATATAAGGAAAAGAAGCGTGCCACTTTCCGGCGGCAGGAGCAGGCACATCCCGATGCCGAGAGCTATCTGCTGCGTGACGGGAAGATCATCTATCGCAAGGAAACCTATCGCGGCACGCTGGAGAAGACCGTCACCGACTGGTCAGCCACCGCGCTTCACCAGACCTGCCAGGTCGATGATGACGGCAAGGAAACCCATCACACCGCGCTAGAACTCCGTCGCGGCGTATCCGTCAAGCGGCTAGATGTGCCCGGTGATGTGTTCGTGGATGATATCGCGCTCCGGCGTTTCATTGGTGCGAATGCTGGCTCGCAGTATGTCGTGCGTGCGGGCATGTCCAGGCACCTGGTTCCCGCGATTGTGCAGTTATCCGGGGAGTTCCCAACTCATAGGCACTACAATTTCATGGGCTGGATGCAACTCGACGGCAGATGGGTCTACGTCTCACCGCAAGACTGTATCACGGCGAAGGGCAAGCTGGCTGAGCCGCCATCGGTTGAACTCGATCACCGTCTCCGCGACTATGGTCTGCAAGCCGCAAGCTGGAGCGACGGCCTGGCGGCATTCGATGCCGTGACGAAGGTCTTGCCGCCGCATCTGGCATCCTGCCTGATCGCCTTTGCGCTGCTGCCGGTGCTTCAGCGTTTCTTCCCGACGACCGCCACCCGTCCCGCCGTGCATCTGGTCGGCACATCGGGCAGCGGCAAGTCGGAGATCGCCTCGCTGCTGAGCAACTTCTACGGGCAGTTCAGCCGTGATACCCCGCCCGCACAGTGGGGTGATACCATCAATACGGTGGAGACGCTCGGTTATCCGCTGGCGGATACCCTCTTCTGGGTGGACGACTACAAGTCCATCTATGCCGACGAGAAGACCTTCACGCGGTTCCTGCAATCTTATTCACGCGGCATGGGACGCGGACGGCTGACCCGTGAGGCGAAAGTCCGCCAGGAGAAGCCCTGTCGTGGATTGATCCTCTCCACCGGTGAGACGACCATCGAGGGTGAGATGTCGGTGATTGCGCGGATGCTGGTGCTGGAAGTGCCGCCCTGGGAGAAGCGCGATCCGGATGGGCAGGCGCTCATCCATGCTGAAGGTCTGCGCGACAATCTGCCCGGATTCACTGCCCATTTCGCGTCGTGGGTGGCAAAACAGCTTGAAAACAGCGATCTGAAGGAGGACATCGCCAACCTCTTCAGTAACAACGTGAAGGGCTACAAGGCGAAGCTCGCCACTGAGATTGGCAGGCAGTCCAACAACGACCGCGTGGTCAAGAACTGGTCGGTGCTGGTCACCGTCTACCAGCTATTGTCGAAGTTCCTGCACGAGGTGGATGAGGATTATCTGCTACCCGCCTGGCAGGATGTGATCGTTGATACCGTCCGCACATTGCGGCAAGAACGCGCCAGCGAGGTCTTTCTCGATATTCTGGGGCAGCTTATCGCCGGTGGACAGGCAGTGATTGACGACGACATGAAAAACCCACGTGAGTATCCGTCTGGCGCAACTGTCGTCGGCTACAAAGACGAAGGTTTCGTCTATCTACTGCCGGAGATTGTCCACCGGGAAGTCAACCGGGTACAGCCGCTGCGTTTTACGGTGACGGCTATTGGGATGCAATTGAAGGAAGATGGGCTGCTCATCCCCGGCCCGAACAACCTCAGCACGCAGAAGCGGGTACGCGGCGGCAGGGTGCGATTCTGGCAGCTCACCTGTGAATCTTTGGGTTGTGACACTTGAGCCGCCTGAGACGGAAAAAACACACACCGCAAAAGTAATGGCACGAGTGCCTGAATCTATGTTGTGCCAGTTGAGACACTTGAGACTCTCTCAATTATGAGGGGGTCTCTTTCTTCTGTGGAAGCTGCCCTCTGGCTCAACTGGCACAGGTGGCACAGATTGAGACACACATTTCTACTGAATTTACAAAAAATCATACCCCTGTCAAAAGTGCTGCCTGCGTTCGCAATTGCAGGTGAGACAGTTGAGACACCTGAGACGGAACCTCAAAACATACAAAATACTCCAACATCCTCTGTCCACGCCTGATTGCGATATTCCCCTGATGATCTTAACACACAGCCGATGTTTCGTGGTGTGTCCCCTCCGCAACCGCGCCGCATACCACCCCCGAAACTTTTACTGGAATAACCCTCAATGCCTCGCTTCAAGCCGACTTGCCGATATGCGATGCTGAGTGCAACGTATATGAGCCTGAGGAGGCAAATATGAAACCCAAATACATGTTCAACGGCTGTCTCATCAGCCTGATCCTGATCGTGCTGTCCGCCTGTGTTCTCTCGTCCATTGGTCTCGTCACGGTCGTGCAGGGCATCGTTGTATAGGAGGATTAGAAATGATGGACTGGTTTCCACACGAACCTTATGTAGGGTTCAACCACTTACGAACGGACTTCATGGACGAAAGCGCACGACAGATGCAAGGACGCATCGCCATTGTCGGACTGCCAGGTGCAGGGAAGAAGGCATTGTTCAACAGCCTGTGGGGATGGGAGGCGGTCAATGACAGTAGTGAGACCACCCGCAGTTTTGGTTTGTTCACCCTGATCGACCTGCCGCTTGACCCCTATGATGCTGCTGGTGTCCTTTACCGTCTGGAGAACGCCGATCTGATCCTGTATGTGCTGGATGGCAGGGAAGGGCTGACAGCGGAGGGCTTCAACTGGATCACCCGCCTGCGGAGCGTCGAGGCAACCCTGCTGGTCGTTCTGAATCACGCTGACGAGATGCCAGGGGAAACGCTGCCGCACTGTATCAAGCAGCTTGAGGAGCGTCTGGCACGTCCGGTGCTGCCGCTGTCGGCCACCAGCAGGGACGATATTCAGGGGAAACTCATCCCGGCGATGCTCAAGGTCTGTTCCGATCTGGCGATGCCACTGGCGAACGAGATCCCATCCCTGCGCGCTCACGTCGCGCGCCACATTGTTCTTCAGAGTGTGGTCGGCTGCATGACATCCGGCCTGGACACCGGTGCTGCGAACGATCCTACCGCCTACATGGGTGTCCAGATGCGGATGATCCGCCAGATCGCGGCGATTTACGGTTATAAGAACCGTCAACGTTACCGGGAACGCATCGGGTTAGCCCTGCTGCTGCGCTGGGCAATGCGTCTGGGCTTTCCGGTGACGGCTCGGCTCGAACGGCTGGAAGCCTGGGTACGTCCGGGCATTGTCAGCGCGGGAATAACCCTTGTGATCGGCTATCTGACTATTCTGGCTTATGGCGGACACCTGCCGCGCTGGCTACAGCGCTTCACTCCAATGGTGGGAGGAAGTCAGCATGACACGAACGGAACAGGCCCAGTTTGATCCACCGCCGGAAGTCCTGTTCTCGATGAATGCCCTGCGCCGGGCGTGGCAGTTTGTCCGGCGCAGCGGCCCCTCATCAGGGATGGATGGTGTGACTCATGAACAGTTCGAGGAGCGCCTTGATACGGAGTTGAATCGACTGCGCCAGCAAATTCTGGGCGGGACCTATCAACCGCAGCCCGTGCGCCGCTTCTTTTTGAGAAAGGCTTCCGGGAAGCAGCGCCCGATCAGTATCTGGACAATACGTGATCGGGTCGCACAGCGGGTGGTGCATGACTATCTGACCCCACTGCTGGAAAGTCTCTTCCTGGATTGCAGCTATGGCTTCCGTCCGGGACGCTCCGTCGAACAGGCGGTACAGGCGGTCATCCGGGCGCGCGACAGCGGGCTGGTGTGGGTACTGGATGCAGACATCAGCGACTGCTTTGGCAGCATTCGCTTGAATCTGCTCACGGCCCATCTCCAGCGAATTGTACCATCTCAGATCGTACTCAAGCTCATCGATCTGTGGTTACATACGCCGGTTGGCAGCAAGCAGTCACGCGAAACCGCTGGCGTGTCGCAGGGTGGCGTGATCTCGCCGCAGCTTGCCAATTTATACCTTCACCGATTCGATGAAATGATGATTGCTGCGCTGCCACAGGCCCGCCTGGTGCGCTTCGCCGATGATTTCGTCATCCTTTGTCGCAGCGAGCAGGAAGCCACCTGGAGTCTCGACGTGGCGCGCCGCTCACTGGAAAACCTGCACCTGGCGCTCAACATGCGCAAGACACGGATCATCCATTTCGATGAGGGCTTCATGTTTCTAGGAATAACGTTCAAAGGACGCTGGCATCATCCTGCCAGCGCCCAATCAAACAAGGAGGATATGTAATGTCTGTGGTTTACGTCCGAGAACAAAACGCGGTCATTCGCAAAAACGGTGAACTGCTCCGTGTGACTGCCGGAGAAGAGGTGTTGTTTACCATTCCTTTGGCGAATCTGGAGCAGCTTGTCCTGATGGGAAATGCCCAGTTGACAACGCCCGCCGCCATCCTGCTGCTGCGAACCGGTGTGGATGTCGTTTTCATGAGCCGTTACGGGAAGTATCGGGGACGGCTGGTGGCGATGGAGTCCAGGTTTGCCGAACTGCGGCACGCTCAACTTCGCCTGTGTGACGATGAAGGAAGATGCTTGCACATCGCTGCCCAGATTGTCGCCGGGAAGGTCAACAACCAGCGGGTCGTTTTGCAGCGGCGCACTGGTGAAGACCCGCGGGCAGCACAAGCGTTGGATGGTATGATGCAAATGCTCCACATGGCCGGGCAGTCGGCGACGTTGGATCAACTGCGTGGCTATGAAGGCAAAGCGGCGGCCTACTACTTTGAAGGGATCAAAACCTTCTTTGCGCCCGATTGGGGCTTCAAAACGCGCGAATACTACCCACCACCTGATCCAGCCAACGCGCTATTGAGCTTCGCCTACACGCTGCTGCTGAAAGATGTCGAGGCGAAAATCCAGCTCGTCGGGCTGGACCCCTATCTTGGATTCTTCCATACCATCGGATACAGCCGACCTGCCCTGGCGCTGGACGTGATGGAAGAATTCCGCCCGACAATTTCAGATATTGTTGTGCTGAATCTGGTGCGCGGCGAGCAAGTCACACTGGATGACTTTGAATGGACGAATGACCCGGAGCGTCCGGTTCGCATGTCGCGTGAAGCGGTGGACAAGGTCGTGTCAGCTTACGAGCAGCGACTGGAAGACCGTGTGTTTCATCCGCTGGCAAATGGTCAGACTAATTACCGCCGCGCCATTGAATTGCAGGTGCGGCAGATGGCGCGGGTTGTCCGTCAGGAAGCGGAGTCCTACGAGCCGCTAGTGATGCGCTAGGAGGAAACATCATGCCGAGGATGATTATTCTGGGGCGCGGTGGCGCGATAGATGCTGATCGTGTGGTCGCTGTTGCCCCGTTCAAGTCCAAACCCATCAAGCGATTGCTCGACGCTGTGGGGCCAACCAGAGTCATCAACCTGACCTATGGTTATCCGCGCCAATCGGTTGTCGTGCTGGACAACGGCTATCTTGCCGTGACCAGCCGCACAATGGATGAACTGGTACACGCTTTTCACAGCGGGAAAAGGGAGGAGCTGACCGATGGCAACCAACCGCCCTGGTGGTAGTTATGAGCATCTGCTCCTGTACGCCGACGGTTCGATCCAGCCAGAGCGCGCCGGAGCAGGTACAGTCGCATTGGATAAATGGGGCAGTGTGGTATACATCGCCAACCGCTCCCTGCCGCCGATGACGAATAACGAAGCCGAATATGCAGGATTAGTCCTGGCATTAGAAGCGGCGATTGCACTTGGCGGGCAGTTCGTCGAAGTCCGTCTGGACAGCGAGGTGGTGGTCTACCAGATGATCGGGCGCTTTGCTGTCAACAGCGCTGCATTGAAACGCTGTCACCAGCAGGCATGTGTACTGGCGCGGTCGCTGGCGAAAGTGCGTTACACGCACATTCCGCGTGAACACAATGTCGTCGCCGATGCGCTGGCGACGGAAGCCTCTGCCGGACGGAAGTGGCGCATGGGAGGGCGGAGCGATGTTCTGGATCGTAAGCTATGACATTCCCAACGACAAGCGCCGGGGTAAAGTCGCCAAAATTCTGGAAGGCTATGGACGACGGGCGCAGTACAGTGTCTTCGAGTGCGAGATCAGCGACGAGCAGCGCGAGAAACTGGAACGGGCGCTCCAACGCGAGATCGACGCAGAGGAAGATGACATTCGCTTCTACCCGATGAACCGCGCCGACCTGAAGCGCGTGCGTCTGCTGGGACGCGCCGAGCTTTACCGGGCGCGAGGCTGGTATATGGTATGAAACTCATGGGGCAGGATAATCATTTCGCCTGCCCCTCCGATTGTTTTCGCGGTAAGATCTTTTAATGCTTTCAGTAATTCTGAAACAGAGAGGCCAAATTATGGAATTCAGCACAATTGCAGATATTATAGGTGTTGCAGGTGCGCTTTTTGCGGCTATTGCCGGATGGCAAGCGTACAAGGTACGTCAGGAGCGAAAACAGGAACAGGAGCGTCAAGACAAGAAGGTGAAGGTTATCCTAAAGGGTCCGACTCATCATATCGTACTGCCATTTGATCTGCGTCGTGGGGAAACAACACGCGCTGAAATTCTTGGACGAATCGGCATGATACCCATGCAGGAAGCGTTTAAGCGACAAAGATTTGAAATACAATATACAAATACAGAAAGTTTTCTCTTGGAAATGTACAGAATTATTGATGGCAAGGACGACGCGGAATTCATAATAACTTGTAAACCAGAAGAACTTGACCAGTTTGATTTGACGAACTTTCAGCATTGGCTCAACTGTAGGAAGAGTGAAAAGGATTGGGCAAACTATACCACATGGAATTTCCAATCACCGATATACTCAGTCAAGCACAAAGCGAACAATG
>SZPD01000227.1 GCA_030263515.1 Anaerolineae bacterium CFX9
TTAGCCATACACCGTATGGCATGCACCTAAACTACACCGAAGGGTTATGAGAGGTTCAATACTCGCTGAAATTTGTTACAACTGTCATTCTAACAACCCCCGGAGAAAATGCCAGTAAGAATGTGAATAAAAGAACGTGTCCCTTGTCATGAGCAGCAACAAGGGACACGCCAGAACGACTTAATAATGATGTCTGTCGGAGTGCCGAGACTCGAACTCGGGACCTCTTGCACCCCATGCAAGCGCGCTACCAGGCTGCGCCACACTCCGTCGGATGACATTCTAGCGCCACGAGCGCGCTACCAGGCTGCGCCACACTCCGTCGGATGACATTCTAGCGCCACGGCAGATTCGTTGCAAGGCTGAATACGCGCTCTTATACTTAAGTCTGCGGCGCTGAAAGCCGGACTCGCTTCCAGTGCTGAGCGCAGCGCATCGTTCACGAGAGCAGCAGGTTAAGAGAGCATGGAAAAGGTGAAACTCACGGCGCTTGCGTCGTGCGCCGGTTGAGCTGCCAAGCTCAGTCCGAGCGAATTGTCGCAGGTTCTGCGACCTTTAAGCGGGATTTTCCCGCAGCAAGATTTCCCTGACCTCATCGTCGGCCTCTCAGAGCCAGACGACGCTGCCATTTACCGGCTTGATCATGACTACGCAGTGATCTCGACCGTCGATTTCTTCCCGCCCGTGGTCGATGATCCCTATGCATTTGGCGCGATCGCGGCAGCGAATGCGCTCAGCGATGTTTATGCAATGGGCGGCGAGCCGTTGTTTGCGATCAACCTGGTCGCCTATCCGGATGGGCTGGGGCTGGAACTGCTCACGGAAATCCTGCGCGGCGGCGCGGACAAGGTGAAAGAAGCCGGAGCGGTCATTGCCGGCGGGCATACCATCACGGATAAGGAACCCAAGTACGGGCTTGCTGTGACCGGCAGGGTGCATCCTGAACATATCATCAGGAAGAGCGGTGCGCGGCCCGGCGATGCGCTTGTTCTGACCAAACCGCTCGGTACGGGAACGATCACGACGGCGCTCAAGCGCGGTACAGCAGAAGCGCAGCATGTGGATGAAGCGGTGCATTCGATGAGCCGTCTCAACAATCTGGCGGCGTCTGCCGCACGGCGTCATCATGCTCATGCCATGACCGATATCACAGGATACAGCCTGATTGGGCACGCGCATGAGGTGGCGCACCTGAGCGGCGTCGATCTGCGTTTTCGCTTTGATGCGCTGCCGTGGCTCAGCGGAGCGCGTAGCTATGCCGGGCAGGGTATCTTTCCGGGGGGTATGTCTCGCAACCGGGACTATTACGGGACATGGACGCGGATTCTCGCGCCGCTTGGCGAGGCTGACGCAGATCTTTTGTTTGATCCACAGACTTCCGGCGGGCTGCTGATCGCGCTGCCGGCTGAGGCAGCTTTGATGCTGGTACAGGAATTACAGAATGCTGATATCCCCGCAGCGATCATCGGCGAGGTTCTCACCCCTCATCAGGAAGGGGGTCGGATCGAAGTTGTGTGACAGGCATGCGATCCGAGAAAGGTGAACCGATGAATACAACCCCACAGGATTTGGGTTTTTCCACGCGCATGTTTGCAACGCTCAAGCCCGGCGGCGTCGCCGTCGCTGTGGGCGGGATGTCTGACAGCGGACAGCGCTGGATTCGCCTGCTGACGCCGCGCGCGGCACATCTGCTTTGGGTGCAGCTTGCTCACTGCCTGTTTGCTAATGCGGATGAGATCATTGCAGCGCTTAACACAACTCAACTGCGCGAGGTCGATCTGCCCACTATCACATCGCATGTCACGGTCGAGATTCAGTTGGGCAGCTATATCCTCATCCGTGGAATATCGGGGGAGCGAACCTGGCGCTGCCGCCTCACGGATGCGGATGCGCGCAGTTTCTGGATCAACCTCAACCGAACTTTATATTCCAATGACGCATCAATCGCGGCACAAACGGACTAAGTGGCATATACTGGATGCTGTAACCATTTTTGTTTACTTTTGTTTGATGGAACAAACCTCATGGAGGGGTGAATGAGCAGCTTCCCAGCGCCGGTACCCAAACCGACCACGGCTGGAGCACCGCAGACCGCCATCGCGAACACCCGGCAGGCATACGTCAATATTCGAAACGGTCCTGGAACGCAGTATCGGGACATCGGTGATCTGCGAAATTTCACCCTGTGCGCATGGTTCCCCGCCTCACGCACCGGCGAATGGGTCTGGGTGGAACAGATGGGCACGGGTGGATGGGTGTCTACCACTGTGATCACGTTTGAGGCGATCGCTGCGCCGCCCCCGATTTCAGCCCAGTCTGCCACGCCATACGACAGGAAGGTTGCGCTGTGGCATTGGCGGGGCGATTCGATTGCCGAGAACACGATCGAGGAACTTGCCCGGTCGATCAAGTCGCAGGCGCCCAATGTGAACCAGGTTTGGGTAAAGACCAGCGATTTCACCAACACAGCCGGCGCGCAGTGGATGGGCTATTGGGACAGCAAGCGCAACCTTGCTATTGATGGCCCTCAGAGCATCGATCGCTGGGTGCAGATTCTTGGTCAGTTCGGGCTGGAATTTCATGCGTGGTGCGTGCCCCGTGGGCGAGATCTGGTCAACGAAACCAACCTGATCATTCAGGCGTGCCAGCGTCCCGGCGTGAAGTCCATGATCCTGGATGTCGAACCCTATGACGGATTTTGGGTCGGCGGCAGGGAGGGTATCCGACCGTTCATGACGCGCATCCGCCGGGCAATTCCTGCCACGTTTCACATCGGTTTATGTGTTGACCCACGGTCACATCACTTCGAAACGATCTTTCCGCGCGAGTGGGCCCCGTTCGTCAACAGTGTGCATCCTATGGTCTACTGGGCAACTATGCGGCGCGAGCCGGATGAACTGCTGCAGGAAACCTACAGTGTGTGGGGCGGCTTTGGCAAGCCGATTATTCCAGCGCTTCAGGGAGACGCCGAAGCCGGGTCCATGGAACAGGCGATCACGCTCTCGGTCAATCGGCATGGTGCGCCGGGGCTTTCCTGGTGGCGTATCGGTGTGATGGGGCCAGTAGAGTATCGGGCAATCGACAAGCCGATCCAGCCGGGTGTGCAGCCTCCGCCGCCTTCCGGCGATCAGACGGTTTACGGCGAAGAACAGATTGTGAAGCCGGGCGACCCCACCTTCAGTTCCTTCTCCTATACCGGACGGAATGAGCTGAGCAGCTTCGCGGGGACATGGGGCTGGAATGTCCTCTATAAATCTACCGAAGCGCAGACAAGCAAGACCTCTGTTCGCTGGTCGCCAACGCTCCGCGAGAGTGGGAAGTATGAGATTCAGGCGTTCATCCCGACGCGCCATGCCACGACGAAGAACGCACGCTACAAGCTGCATGGTGTGAAGGGTTCATCGACGGAAGTGACGCTCAGTATCAACCAGTCGCTCTATCGTAATCAATGGGTGACTTTGGGGGTGTTTGATCTCGAAAAGGACGCCATCAACGCAGGCACGGTCTTTCTCAATGACCTGACCGGGGAAAGCGACGCGCAGATTGCCTTCGACGCGATGCGCTGGCGGCGTGTGATCAGGCTGGGGTCGGGAGGTACGGGGCCTGTGCCGCCCGGCTTCGCCGACGGTTACGATGCGCCGATCGGAACCGCATCCGAGCGGCGGGAGGCGAAAATATGGCCGGGGCGCTGGTATGATGCCAGTCCCTTTGGACGCCTGTATTTTGTGGGTACGCCGAGCGAAGCCTATCATACCGGCGCAGATCTCAATCTGCCGGGGGATGGCGATGCGCACAGCCCGGTTTATTCCTGCGCGAGCGGTATTGTCGTCTTTGCGGCGCGGCTGCCGACGTGGGGGAATGTCATCATCATCAAGCATGATCCGCTGGTGGGGTCCGGACTCGTGCTCTACGGTCGCTATGCTCATGTTGAAAGCATGGTCGTATCTGTTGGTCAGCGTGTGACGCGCGGTCAGCAGATCGCAAAGGTCGGCAATGCCTTTGGGCGCTGGGCCTATCACCTGCACTTCGATCTCAGCCCGACGACGATTCTGGAGACCAACCCGGAACACTGGCCTGGGCGCAACCGTGATCAGTTGTTCAAGAACTACATTGACCCGAAAGAGTTCATTGAGGGAAATCGCCCGCGCAGCTAGGACAGGAAATCACAGAGGGGATCAACAACACTGATCCCCTCTTGCGCTTCAATCAGGTTCACGCTGGAAGGCGCGGCTAGAACAAGCCCCAGTCGTCGGCAGCGCCTTCTTCCATCATGGTCGGATCCCACATCTGCAATCCCATCTCGATGGTGGTCGGAACGCCCAGGTATTCCTGCGCGGTGCGGCGGCACTGTTCCAGAAGCTGCGGCGCGTAGGGGCAGAAAGGGGTGGTCATGATCATGACGATGTGCGCGTGATCATCTGCGATCTCGATCTGACGCACCAGACCAAGCTCGATCACATTCATTCCGATTTCCGGGTCAACGACGACGCGAAGCGCTTCTCGCAGACCTTCTTCAGTCTTTGGCGTCGTCTGTGCCTGTTCACTCATGGCGCAGCCTCTTTAAGATTTATCGCTCAGATTACGCGCTCATCCTAGCACATGCAAAACTCTAAGTCAATTTTTATAATTATCATCTTATTTATGTTGACTCTCTCACACCGACCTGCTACAATCGCCGAAGTTTCGTACGAAGGGTACGGATTAAATTTAATCGGAATTAACTCAGAGGGAGGACGCTCAAAGCATGAGCGCGGCACTCGAAATTCGGAACCTGCATGTATCGGTAGAGGACAAGCCCATCCTGCGCGGTGTGAATCTGACTGTCAAGCAGGGTGAAGTCCATGCTTTGATGGGGCCTAACGGATCAGGCAAAAGCACGCTGGCGAATGTCCTGCTCGGCAACCCGGCATATGAAGTTACTGCGGGGCAGATCATTTTCGAAGGTCAGGACCTGCTTGAAATGGAAGCGGACGAGCGCAGCCGTGCCGGTCTGTTCCTCGCTTTCCAGTATCCTGTGTCTATTCCCGGCGTCACCCTGGCGAACTTCCTGCGCCTGGCGATCAATGCGCGCATGAAGGCGGAGGACAAGGACAGCAAGGGGATTTCTGTGAGCGATTTCCGCCGCCTGATGAAGGCGAAGATGGATGCGCTTCAGATGGATCACAGCTTTGCTGGTCGTTACCTGAACGAAGGCTTCAGCGGCGGTGAGAAAAAGCGCGCCGAAATTCTTCAGATGGCGGTGCTCCAGCCCAAGATCGCCATCCTTGACGAGACCGACAGCGGTCTGGATATCGATGCGCTGCGCGTCGTCAGCGAAGGTGTCAACGCCCTCAAGGGGCCCGATCTGGGCGTGCTCGTCATCACCCATTACCAGCGGATCCTCAACTACATTCAGCCTGAATATGTGCATGTCATGTATCAGGGGCAGATTGTCGAGAGCGGCGGGCCCGATCTGGCGCTCAAGCTTGAAGAAACGGGTTACGACTGGATCCGCGAAAAGATCGCGGAATAAGAGCAGCTTTCACTTCCCGTAGATAAGAGGAAAACAGCACATGGCGGTTGACCCGATTGTTCAGAGTGAGAAGCAGCTCACCAACGAAGAAGCGTCTCTGCGTGCGGTAGGCACATCCTATCAGGAAAAGTATGGCTTCCGTGATCCGGAGCACTATGCCTTCAAGAGCCAGAAGGGCCTGAATGCTGATATTGTGCGCCAGATCAGCCAGATGAAAAACGAGCCGGAGTGGATGACGGAATTCCGCCTCAAGGCGTACCAGTTGTTCGTTGAAAAGCCGCTGCCGACCTGGGGATCGGATCTGAGCGGCATCAACTTCGACGATATCTACTACTTCGTGCGCGCGACGGAGCGCCAGGGGCGCGAGTGGGATGAAGTGCCCGAAGATATCAAGCGGACATTTGATCGCCTGGGTATCCCTGAAGCGGAACAGAAATACCTGCAGGGGGTGACGGCGCAGTACGAATCTGAGGTGGTCTATCACAGCATCCGCAAGGATCTCGAAGCCAAAGGCGTCATCTTCACCGATATGGACTCGGCGCTGCGCGATTACCCTGAGCTGGTGCGCGAGTACTTTGGAACGATCATCCCGTCCTCGGATAACAAGTTTGCCGCCCTTAACAGCGCGGTCTGGTCAGGCGGTTCGTTTGTGTATGTGCCGAAGGGCGTGCATGTCGAGATGCCGCTTCAGGCATACTTCCGCATCAATACCCAGAACATGGGGCAGTTTGAGCGCACGCTGATCATCGTCGATGAAGGCGCTTATGTGCATTACGTTGAGGGCTGCACCGCTCCGACCTACAGCGAAGACAGCCTGCACAGCGCCGTGGTGGAAATCATCGTGAAGGAAGGCGGACGCTGCCGTTACACCACGATTCAGAACTGGTCGAACAACGTCTACAATCTGGTGACGAAGCGCGCCATCGCCTATAAGAACGCCACGATGGAATGGGTTGATGGCAATCTCGGCAGCAAGGTTACCATGAAGTACCCGGCGGTCATCCTGGCCGGCGAGGGGGCACATGGTGAGGTGCTGTCGATCGCGTTCGCGGGGCAGGGACAGCATCAGGACGCGGGAGCCAAGATCACGCATATGGCTCCTAACACGACCAGTCAGATCATCAGCAAGTCGATCAGCAAGGACGGCGGACGTGCCAGCTATCGAGGTCTGCTCAAGATCGTCGAAGGCGCGGACAACGTCAAGAGCAATGTCGTATGCGATGCGCTGCTGCTCGACGATCGCAGCCGTTCGGATACCTATCCCACCATTGAGGTGGATGCGCGCAATGTGACGATGGGGCATGAAGCGTCCGTAAGCCGGGTTGGCGAAGATCAGCTTTTCTATGCGATGAGCCGTGGTCTGAGCGAAGATGAAGCGAACGCGATGATCGTCAATGGCTTCATCGAGCCGCTGGTGAAGGAACTCCCCATGGAATATGCGCTGGAGCTGAACCGTCTGATCCAGATCCAGCTTGAAGGCTCGATCGGTTAATTCGACCTGACATTATCCGCGTGTGGCGAGCAGCCGCACGCGGCTGCACATGTATCGTTGAAGGAGTGAGAAATCCGTGGTTGCGACGAGAAGATCGCGCACTGAATCTGCGCCTGTCTATTCGCGTTCGGATGTTGAGGCGCTCAGCGCGGCGCACAATGAACCCACATGGCTTCGAGAGGCGCGCCTGGC
>SZPD01000228.1 GCA_030263515.1 Anaerolineae bacterium CFX9
TGGCTGAATCCGCTCCCCGAGTCACAAATCCTGGAACTGAATGTTTCAAAAGAAGACATCGAATATCCCGCCAGTGTGCCGGTCATTCTTGATAAAATCAGATCCATATAAGATGGAAAATTTGGACGAACTCAAACATGATATAACAGGCGAGCCGCGATACAAACTTTCAGCGGCGAATGTGTTCGTTTCGCCCGGCGGTTTTCATTATATCGATCATCTCGATCCGGTTGAAGACATACCGCCCGAGATCGATGGCAGCGGATTGACGCAGGCGGAGGTGGATTACATCGAGAAATCTTTGCAGTCGAACCCGGAACGATTGGCAAATCAGATCGCAGCTGTCAAAAGACATATCACGGTAACGGGAAGGAAGGCGCTGGATATCGGCTGTGGCGGCGGGTTATTCCTTGCGGCTTTGCAGCGCGAAGGCGCAGAAGCGACAGGGATCGAACTTAGCGACACACGCGCATTTTATTCAAAGACCCGGCACGGATTCGAGGTGGTCAAACGCCCCATCGAAGACGATTACTGGAAGTCGTTTCAGGGTATGTTCGATATTGTGGCTTTGTGGGATGTCATCGAACATGTGCCGGATCCGGCGGCGTATATCCGCCGTGCTGCGGAAGTCCTCAAGCCGGGTGGCATTCTGGCTCTGGCGACACCCGACGTGAGCAGCCTGCCGGCAAGGCTGACCGGACGCCGCTGGGTGGGTTACAAACTCAGCGAAGAGCACGTCTATTACTTCTCAACCGCCACGCTGACGCGCATGCTTGAGGAAGCTGGCTTCGAGGTCATCAGCAGCCGCCACATCGGCAAGTATGTCACGCTGCGGCTCTTCCTCGACCGGCTGAGTATGTATTCGGCGCTGATCGCCCGCCCGCTGGCATGGCTGGAACGCATCTTCCGCCTGTCGGAATGGTCGCTGTACGTCAATCCGTTCGATATCGTGGCAATCACAGCCCGCCGAAAGTAAGCTCGTGAGGGCGTTTGCAGGCAGTCGTCCGGCTGCATTGGTCAACCGTCACGCGCTGAAACTTCTGGTGATCGGCGCGGTGTTCATCCGGCTGGTCATCTTCTTCGCCTTTCCCGGTGTTTTTCGCTTTGAGGAAACCGGGGCCATCCACGGCTCGGATTCATATGACGCCTACGCCCAGAATCTGCTGGCGACCGGCGTGTATGGGCGCACGGCAGGCGTCCCTGATGCCCTGATCCCGCCGCTGTACAGCATCGCTCTGGCGGGGGTGTATGGGGTATTCGGGCGCGGATCCCTGCAGGTGGCGCTTTTCCATACCGCGCTCGATGCGCTGTGCCTTGTCCTGCTTTATCACACTGCCCGCCGCCTGCTCCCGCAGGGCAGGGCGATCGGGCTTCTGGCGGTCATCTTCTACGCGCTCTATCCCTACCTGATTTTCCAGAATCTGACGCTGATCGATACGCCGTTCTT
Organism: Anaerolineae bacterium CFX9; assembly: GCA_030263515.1. Lineage (GTDB taxonomy): Bacteria > Chloroflexota > Anaerolineae > Aggregatilineales > Phototrophicaceae > Flexifilum. Next base: position 1,448 of record SZPD01000228.1, read on the forward strand.
CATGGCGCTTTTGTTCACGTGGGTTTACCTGCTGATCCTGCTCAGGGAACGCCCGTCGTTCGACCGTCAGACTCTGCTGCTGGCGCTTGGCGCAGGGCTGATCCTGGGGCTGGGGATGCTGGCTCGCCCGATTCTGCCGCCGCTGGCAATTTTCGCCGCCGTGTGGTTTCTGTTTCGCCTCAGCCTGTGGCAGACGATCGCGCGCCTGCTGCCTGTCGCCCTGGTGAGCGCGCTCGTGCTCGGTGTGTGGATCGTGCGCAATTACGGCGTCTACAATGCCTTTGTGCCGATGACGACGACCTCAGGCGCGAATTTCTGGCAGGGCAACAGTGAATACACCATCCCGTATTTCCGTGCCGGCTATGATGTGCAGTGGACCTCGCCCGACAATCTGCAGACGGCGGATCTGCAAAGCCGGGAAGCCGATGCCGAGCGCTTCGCGCTGGCGCTGGCGTTTTTACGAAACAATCCAGACCTCATCCCCGAACTGCTGTGGATGAAGTTTCTCGTTCACTGGAGTATCGATATCGCCCCGCGGCTCAATCCCGTGGAAGGCGAGCTGCCCCGGCTCGACTATGAGGGCAATGTGATCGTCGAGACCGGACCGGACGGGATGATCCTGGGCGGCCTGCCACCCGGCGATCCGGTCGCTGCCTACTCTGGCTCGCTGTTCGACCAGATCGGGCGCACCGTTCATCGCTTCTATTGGGGCGGGCTGTTTCTGATCGGTTTTCTGGGGATTGCCGTCACCCTCAGGCAGTGGCGCAGCGTCTCGCTGCTGTGGTTCATCCAGATCAGCATGACGCTGATCTATGTCGCCTTTCACCCATCCACGCGCTACCGTGTGCCGACGGATCCCTACTGGTTCATCTTCTCAGCGGCGGCCGTCGTCTGGCTGTGGCAGCGCCTGCCCCTGCCACAAATCAAACAAGCCGAAGGCTGAAGCCCCTCGGCTTGTCTGTCGCTGTTATGGGATAGAAGCTGCTTACTGCTGAGCAGGCGGGTTCTGCTGCTCGGCGGGTGTCGGCACTTCGAGATCGATCGCCTGCTGAATCAGGCTGCGCATGGACGGTTCCGGCAGCGCGCCCGGCTGGTTGAAGATCATCGTGCGGTTCTTGATGATCATCAGATTCGGGATGCTGCGAATCTGGAACGCCTGCGATAGACCCGGATTGGCATCGACATCGACCTTGGCGATCTTGATCTTGCCGGCAAATTCGCCTGCCAGCTTGTCCAGAATCGGGGCAACCATGCGGCAGGGGCCGCACCACGCTGCCCAGAAATCGACCAGCACGGGCAGATCGCTTTGCAGGACTTCCTCTTCAAACGTCGCATCAGTGACGTTGACCGGTTTGTTGTACACAATGGTTCCTTTCTTCGGTGATTCTTCGGGGGCAGGGGCTTCTGATGACTGAGGCGCAGGCGGCGTGCGTTCCATGATGGATTTCTGCACTGCTTCCAGCGCCAGCGGCAGATCGCTGCCCCACGGCCGCGGACGCCGCACGATCTCATCGCCACAGTGCCAGGCGACGAGTACGGGTTTGGCGTCCGGATCGGTGCTGACCCTGAGTTTCTGCGCGGCATACGGATTGCGCGTCGGGTCGAGCACGGCGTAGACAGATTTTTTGTCTTCGCCGGACTGTTTATTGAAGGCAACCCTGAAATCGCCGCGCACGCCGTCGCCCGTGGTGACCAGAATCAGCACTGGCTGTTCTGTCGCCACGATGGAGTCGAAGTTCTCGTCGGTCAGTGTGATCGGTTGAGTCATCGCTGAAGCACCTGCTGTATCCCGGAAAATCATTATTTTGCGAGAGTATACCGTTCCGACGCCATGAATTGAACAGTTCTTACGGACGCGGCTTCCTGAGCCTCAGCGCTATCTCGTAAAGCGCGCGCCGATCCCAGCCCGAAGCTGATGCCACGGCAGCGGCTGCGTCGCGCGTGGACGCGCCGCTGTCAAGCTGTGCCTTGAGGGCGGCGTGTACATCAGGCTCGCTCCACTGAGCAGGAGGCTGGTCGGGCGCGCCGCCGATCAGGACGACGATCTCGCCGCGCGGCGGGTTCTGTCGGTAGTGCGCCGCCGCCGCGGTCAGGGTTCCGCGAAAGAATTCTTCGTAGAGCTTGGTCAGCTCTCTTGCCACGCAAGCCGGGCGATCGCCGAGGACGCCAGCGGCCGCTTCGAGCGTTTCAACCAGGCGGTTCGGGCTTTCGTAGATGATCAGGGTGTGGGGATCAGCGCTCAGCGCTTGCAGCCATTCCCTGCGCGCCTTGTCTTTGCGAGGCGGGAAGCCGAGGAAGGTGAATGACTCGGTGGGCAAGCCGGAGGCAACCAGCGCCGTGACTGCGGCGCATGCGCCGGGCAGGGGCACGACCTCAATACCCCGCGCCAGGGCTTCGGCGATCAGCTCAAAGCCGGGATCATTGATTCCCGGCGTGCCTGCATCAGAGACCAGCGCAACATCCCCTTCCTCAAGAGCGCTGAAGATGGCATCCAGCTTGCTCAGCTTGTTATGTTCATGATAGCTGGTGAGTGGGGTTTCGATCTGGTAATGGCGCAGCAGGACGCGGGTCGTGCGCGTATCTTCGGCGGCGATCAGGCGGGCTTCGCGCAGGATGCGCAGCGCGCGCAGCGTGATATCTTCCAGATTGCCGATCGGTGTCGGTACGATATACAGCGTCATAGGGAAATCGTCAGCAAAGAGTCTGAAAAATTCAAATTCATTATGGTAGTATACCGTCCAACATCTGAGGAAACCTGTCCAAACAGTTTTCGAGGCGAGCGAGACCGATGATCCGGCTTATTTTGCGTTCTTTTCCTCTCATAACCCTGATCGCGCTGGCGGGCATCAGCCTGCTTCCCGCGCGCAGTGCGCAGGCGATCGGCTTCGCCGAGTGCGCGACCGTCACGTTTGATAACCCGACGCCGACCCCCGAATGTCTGTCGCTGATTGAAGCGCACCTCGACCCCGTGCTGATCGAAGTCCCGCGGGATGGTTACACCCTGAGCAACTACAGCTACTGGCGCGTCATTACCGAAGGCTATGCGCCCGTTTTTGAAGCGCCGGATGGCGGCGTAGTGCGCGAGATCGAGCCGGGTTTCAACTTCGTGATCGCCACGGATACCAGCTCTGCGCCCGGCTGGATCGGTATCCAGGGCGGCGGCTGGATGCGGGACAGCGATCTGCGCTATACGCCTGCCTCGAACTTCCGCGGCGTTCAGGTGCTGGATGGCCTGGCGCAGCCCTTCGGCTGGGTGATGTTCAATCTGTTCCCGGCATCGTATCCCGGCGGACAGCAGGATATCAATACCGAGCGTCTGCTGCTCAAGTATGAGCGCTTCAACGTCTTTGCGGAAGTGGCGGATGAGCAGGGCATCGTCTGGTATATGATCGGCCCCAATCAGTGGGTTGAGCAGCGCTGGGTCGCCATCGCCAAGACGGTCGAGCGCCCGGAAGGGGTGACCGGTCGGTGGGTGGCGGTTGATCTCTATGAGCAGACGCTGGTCGCCTATGAGAATGATACGCCTGTGTTCGCGACGCTGGTCGCCACTGGCCTGCCCGGTTCAGACACCCGTGAGGGGCTGTTCACCATCTGGGCACGCGCAGTGCGTGACCCGATGAGCGGCGCGGCTGGCTCGCCTCGTTCCTATGCGCTGCAAAATGTGCCGTGGGTGATGTATTTCGATGGTGATATCAGCCTGCACGGAACCTACTGGCACGATGGCTTCGGTTATCGGCGCAGCCGTGGGTGCGTCAACCTGAGCATCAGCGATGCCCGTTTCGTCTATGAGTGGACGGCAGAGAACCCGCCGGACGAAAATGGGGAACCCCTGACCTACGTCTACGTTTACAGCAGCGGCGTTTACGGTCAGTTTGGTATCACGCAGGCGTAATCACGCTTTCAGCACATGAGAAAATAAAGGCTCAGTCCACAGATGCGGGACTGAGCCTTTTCGTTTGCCGGTTTCTGTACGCCGCGCTGGACGGTTCAGCGCACCTTCGTCACCTTGCCGGGCGTCAGGCGGATGACCACGATGTCATCATTCGCCCATTCCGCCGCAAGCTGAGCCGCCCGCTCCGGCCGCTCATACCGATGCAGCAGCGCATGTGTCACACGATGTCCCTCGTCCGCGTACACGCTGAGTTCACCACGAATCAGGTAGCCTTCCTCATGGATTTCCCCGCCCACACAGATCGAACCCTGCGGGCGAGCCAGGGCATTGCGGACCTTGGCCGTCTCACGGTCGCTTATCACGACGATATCGTCGCCTTCTAAGCCAAACCAGAGCGGGACGACATGCGGGAAGCCCTCTGCGTCGATGGTGGCGAAACGGGCGATGCGTGGCTCCTCCAGAAAACGGCGAAGCGCGTCAGTGAGCATTGTTGTATCTCTCCTGAACCAGTTATGAGCGAGCTGGCGTCAGCGGACTGCGGCTTCAGCGAGCTGACGGTAGAGCCGGGCGTATTCGGCGACCATCTGCTCTGCTGAGAAAACATCCTCCAGCCGCGCCTCGCCCAGCAGCCCCATATGCCGCCGCAGCGCCGCATCGCCGAGGAGCAGGCGCAGCGCCTCGGCCAGCGCATCCACATCTGCCGGTGGAACGAGCAAGCCGGTCTCGCCGTGGACTACCACTTCCGGGATGGCGCTGACGGCGCTGCCGATCACGGGCACAGCCCGCGCCATCGCCTCCAGCAGCACCAGCCCGAAGCCTTCCCACAGGCTGGGCATCAGGAAGATGTCGAGTGCAGCCATCAGCGCCGCCGAGTCGTCACGCCAGCCGAGAAAATCAACCCGTTTGGACACGCCTGCCCGCCGGGTTTCGCCTTCCAGCATCGGGCGCTGCTGCCCGTCACCCACCACCACCAGCCTTGCCTGCGGAAATTCCTCGGCGATGCGCGCGAATGCCTGAATACCGTAGCGAAAACCTTTCTGCTCGATCAGCCGCCCGACCATGCCGATAAGCACAGCATCCGTGTCAATGCCGAGCTGTTCACGCAGTTCGCGCTGAGCGGCGGCACGGTCGATCGGCGGTACGGGAAGCTCCATGCCGTAATGAATGGTGCGCATCTTTCGCGGCGGCGCGCCTTCTACAGAGATGGTGAAGCGTGTGACTGACTCCGAGATGCCCACACCCGCTTCACACAGCGTCCAGATCAGCCGGTTGATCAGCCGGATCGGCAGCCGGCGGCGGAATGGGTCATCATTGTGGCGGCTCTGCACCAGATGCCGAACGCGCGCCCAGCGCGCCGCCAGCGCGCCATACAGGTCGGCGTGCAGCAGATGGGTATGAACGATATCCGGCTGATCGAACTGGAGCTGATCGCGCAGACGGCGGATGACGCTGATATCGGTGTGCCGGGCGATCGCAACGCGCTCGACTGGAACGCCGCGCGCTTCCATCAGGGCGGCGTAATCATCCAGCGGCTGCCCCGGATTGTGCATCAGGATCAGGCGGACATCGAAATGATGCTGACGCAGACCGGGCAGCAGAG
>SZPD01000229.1 GCA_030263515.1 Anaerolineae bacterium CFX9
GCTCCGCTTCGCTCTCCTGAAGGTGGGCCGAGTCGCGCAGGAGAATCTCGGTCAGGGCGATGGTGGCGGGCGTGGCGTAGATCGGGCCGCCATACCCGTCGCGCACGAGGCGGGGCAGCAGGCCGCAGTGGTCGATGTGCGCGTGCGAGAGGACGACGGCGTTGAGTTGATTCACCTTGAAGGGGAAGCGGCGGCGGTTTTTCTTGTTCGCCTCGTGCGTGCCCTGCCGCATGCCGCAGTCAAACAGAACGCGGTGGTCGCGATGCCGGAGGAGGAAGCACGAGCCGGTTACCTCGCGCGCGGCGCCGTGGAAAGGGATGTCCATAGCCTAAGGCGTAGGGGCCGAATCGCGCCGCGGCAAGGCGGGGGCGCGAACTTCGCCGCGCCTCAAAGCCCTTCGCCGCGCCGCGTGAGCCAGCGCCACTCCTCAAGCCTCCACCACCGAGCCGCGGCGAGATACGTCGCCAGGCCGATCAGGGTGAGCGTGAGCAGCGGGAGAACGCTGCCGGACCAGTCGCCCCGCGCTTCGGGCAAGAGCCAGGCGGCCGCGCTCAGCGCCAGCGTCATGACCGCGATCGCCGTGTCGCCCGCGCCCACCGTATCGAACACGTCGCTGATGGATGGAGCCTGCACATGCTCGGCGGGCTTCCCCGGCACAGCGAAGGTCATGCCGTCTGAGCCGCGTGTGATCGCCATGCCGCGCTGAAGCTGAAGCGTGATCAGCATTTCTTCTGCGGCGGCAGCGAAGTCCGCATCGCCCTGCAAATTGCGGCGGAGAAAGGCGCGCGCTTCATCGGCATTGCACTTGATCAGGTCGAAGCCGACATATTTCTCAAAATTCCCCTGCGCATCGGCGGTGAGCAGGGCGTCCGGGCAGTATTCCCGCCTGTGCTGCGCCAGAAGGCGGATCAGCGCCGGTGTGAGCAGTCCCAACTGATAATCGCTGCACAGGATCGCGTGTGCGCCGGTCAGGACGTGCGGTATCTGTGCCTGCAGGGCGGCTGTCGTCGTTTCGCTGAGCGGGGCGCGTGAAAGGGTATCCAGCCGGGCGACCTGCTGCGGAAAGCGCAGCCCCATCTGCGCCAGCACACGGGTTTTCTGCGTGGTCGGGCGCTCCGGATCAGCGATCATGGCGCGGGTGTCGATAGCGCGCGCTTCCATTGCGGCGCGCAGGGCATCTGCGCTGCTGTCTGCGCCGATCACGGCGATCTGCACGGCGCTGCTGCCCAGCGCAGTGATATTGGCTGCCGGGTTTGCCGCCCCACCGGGGATCAGTTGGCGGCTGGTGAACTCCAGCACCGGGATCGGCGCTTCGCGGCTCATGCGGGTCGCCACGCCGATCAGATATTCATCGAGGATGACATCGCCGATCACGACGATGCGCTGCCCCGCCAGCTTGTCGATCCATGAACGTAAGGTTGTTGTCATGAGTCAGATTGTACACGGCGCGCGCGATTAGCGCCTGCGCGGATTGTTCATCAGGCGCGCTCACCCCTGAGCAGCACCAGCAGCGCGAAACGCGGCAGGCGCAGCATTCGCCCGATCCGGCGCGGCTGAAGATAGAGACGATACAGCCATTCCAGACCACTGCGGCGCATCCAGAGCGGCGCGCGAGGCACGACCCCGGCGATGAAATCGAACGATCCCCCCACACCCATCGCCATCCTGCATGTCAGCCGCGGCAGGTTGCGGGCGATCCACTTGTCCTGTTCCGGCGCGCCATAGGCGACGAACAGAATATCCGCACCGCTGGCGTTGATGCGCTCGACGAGGGCATCTTCGTCTTCTGGCGCAGGGCTGCCGGAGTATGTTCCCGCAATTTTCAGTCCGGGATAACGCGCCTTCAGAATGTCTGCTGCTTTCGTCGCAACGCCTTCGGCAGCCCCCAGCAGAAAGAGCTTCCAGCCTGCACGGGCGGCGCGCTCGGCGATCAGCGGGACGCCATCTGAGCCGGTCACGCGCTCCGGCAGGGGCTGACCCAGCCTGCGCGCCGCCCACAGCAGCCCAATCCCATCCGGCACGGTGATATCGGCGCGGCGCAGCACCTGCCGGAAGATGGCATCACGGCGGGCGATCATCACCATTTCCGGGTTGATGGTGCAGACATGCCGGGTCTGTTCCGGCGGATCATGCATCCACGCTTCGATCTGCTCCAGCCATCGCTCGTAGGTGATCGCGCTGACGGGCATCCCCAGGATGGTTACTGTCGGCTGAGGCGGGCGCGCCTTGATCGGTGTGGGCGGCGCTGCACCGCTGATCTCTCCGGCAAGGATGCGCTCGGCCGCCTGCACCACCTTTTCCGGCGTGATCATCCGCATGCAGGTGCGCGCCGCGCACCCGGCGCGTTCGCCCAGTTCGAAGCCCACATAGCTGCATGGAGAGCATTCCGGCGCGCTGCGCAGCACGATGCTCTTGCCGTGAGGGGTCCATGCGCCCCACGCATCTGCATTGCTGGGACCGAAGATCGCCACCACCGGCGCGCCGGCGGCGCACGCCATGTGCATCACGCCGCTGTCTGCGCCGATGAAGACATCCGCCTGTTCCAGCACTGCGCCAAGCTGGGGCAGGGTTGTCTTTCCGGTCAGGTCGAGCGGCTGCACATGCGGCGGCAGCGCGTTCAGGACAGCGCTGGTATTGTCTGCCGGGCTGCCGACCAGCACGATCTGCGCCCGATGTTTCTCTGCCATCTGCGCTGCCACAGCCGCAAAGTCTTCCACTGACCAGCGCCGCGCGTAGCTGTCACCGCCGCTGCCGCTGTGAATCACCACTTGCGGACGGCGATCCGGCAGCATTTGCGCCGCCCACAAACGATCGTTTTCCCCGATCACTGCTGACGCGCTGATCGGGTGATCGTCGGCATCGATCAGCGCGGCGAGATCGAGCCAGTACTGCGCCTGATGCCGTCCGCCGAAGCCGGTATTTTCCAGCCTGTCGCTGAGGAAGAAGCTGCCGCGCCCTTCCAGCCCGATTCGGCGTTTGCTGCCGGCGGCAAGCGCGATGGCAGCAAATTTGAGCGTGCCGGCCCAGGTAGAGAAGTGATGCAGAAAGAGGGTGATCTCGTGGCGGCCACGCCGCAGCCGCCTGGCGAGATCAAACAGCTTACCGGGTTCGCGCCAGCCGGTACGCCGCTCGAACAGGATGATCTCGTCGATCAGCGGCGATCCCTGAACGACCGGCGCGGCGTTCGGCGTCGTCAGCAGCGTGATATGCGCCGTTGGATAGCGATCGCGCAGCGCCGCCAGGGCGGGCGTGGACAGCACCATGTCGCCGATATCGGCGATCTGCACGATCAGGATGCGTAACGCTCGGTTAGGTGTTTCCACGGCGGGCGAGGGCGGTGTTGTACAAGGTGACCAGCCGCTGATGCGTGCTGAGCTGCTGCTGATGCAGCCGGATCAGTTCCTGATGCAGCGCCAGCACCTGCTCTGCTTCTGCCTGTGTGAAGGGCAGCGGCGGCACAGGGGCGGGCGCGGGCGGCGTCGGCGTGGGTGTTGGGGGAGGCGTCGTGGTGACGGGTGAGAGCGTCAGCACTTCGAGCGCGATCCACCCGCTGACGCTGCCCAGCTCGGCAAATACCCAGTTGTACGAGCCGCTGCGGGTAGGCTTGTCCGGGTAATACGTCAGCGTGTCGTCCTTGCGAAGCTGACCGACCGCGCTGTAATTCGTTCCGGGCCCTGACCTCACATTGACATAGGTCCCGGAAGTGGCCGTCACACGGACACGCACCCCGGTTCCGGCATCGGCAGGTTTGGGTACACTCATCAGGTCACCTCGATCAGTCTGATTGTACGCGATCAACCGCTCATTGAGTCGATCGGCGGTTTCAATATCGAAAGACAGAAAACGATTGGCAAACCCAGGACCGTACGAAAACACACACACGTCCACGTTATCCGGTTTATAGAGATCGGCGGCTCCGGTCAGGAAGGTATAGTAGGTATCCTCACTGAAGCCTGCGCCGCGCCAGCCGTCCCCCTCGCGCCCGGCAACATCACGCCCATACTCTGTCATGATCACCCGCGGGCGGGCGACACCGAGCAGATCGGCGCGTTCCAGCAGGCGGCGGTAGCGCCCGATGATATACGGTCGTTCGGTGCGCGTACTCTGCTGGGCATACTCATGCAGTCCGAGCACATGCTGCGGAAAGCGCGCAAATGCCCGCAGCATTTCATCCAGTTCACCTGCATTGATGCGCCGCTCATCCGGATGCCCAACGCTGAAATTGGGCAGACACAGGCGAACTCCGCGGGCCGCCGCGATCTCCATGATCTCGGCGCACCAGCGAGACAGCGCGCGCAGATCGGTGTAGCCATCCGGCTCATTGAGCACGTAGAGCATGAATTCCGTGCGCGGCGCAACAGCAAACTGCGCCATCCACTGCGCGGGAGATACCTGGAGATGAAACGTGTTTTCACGAGAGTCGAACGGGCGGAGGATCACCAGCGTGCGCGGCGAGATCGACCGGACGGCGCGGGCGAAGGCGATATCGTCGATGATGACGCACACGTTGGGCGCGAGCCGTCCGATGGTGCTGATCGCTTTCTGGCGGTCGCGCAGAAAACTCGCGATGATGTTGTAGCCGAACATCCGTTGTCCGTTCGATGCGAACGCGCAAAGAGCGCGGCGCGTTCAGCCCAGTTCTGCAATCAGTGACAGCAGTTCGCTGCCTGCGGCTTCCCAGGTGAACTTTCTCGCCTGCGCAGCGCCGCGTGTGATCATGTCCTGCCGCAGCGCGGCGTCGTCAAGCAGGCGCTGCATGGCATTGGCAATAGCGTCAGTATCCTCCGGGTCGATCAGCAGCGCAGCGTCGCCTGCCAGTTCGGGCAGGCTGGATGAGCGGCTGCAAATGACCGGCGTTCCGCAGTGCATTGCCTCCAGCACAGGAAACCCGAAGCCTTCATACAGCGACGGGAAGACCAGCGCCAGCGCGCCGCGATACAGCGCGCCTTTGTCGTCGTCGTCGATGTACCCCGGCAGGATAACGCCTTCTGCGCCTGCTGTCCACGCCGGATCGTAGAGCCAGCCCCTGCCGCCCGCCATGACAAGGGATACCGACGGATCACGCGCCCGGATTTGCCGGAAGGCAGCCACCAGGCGAGCGATATTCTTGCGCGGCTGAAGTGTGCCGAGAAAGAGAAAGTAGCGCTCCGGCAGATCGTATTTCATGCGCGCAGCCCGGATATCGCCCGGCGGCGGCACGTCTACGCCGGGATAGATCACGCGGATCTTTTCAGGCGGGGTTCCATAGAAGCGCGTGAGATCCCCGGCTGTGGCATGGCTGTCCGCCACGACGCGGGCGGCACGCTGTGCGCTGAAGCGCGTGGTCAGATCGAGATAGATCCGCGCGAGCGCAGGATGCGCCTGCGGAAAATAACGGTAGCCGAGATCGTGCGCCGTCACGAGCGCCCGCCCCGGAAAGAGAAAAGGCAGCGTGTGGGCCGGAACCCACGTCAGATCCGGACGATCAGCAAAGAGAGCGGCGGCGAACCGCACATGAGTCCACGCGCGCCGAAACGGGATGATCTTTCGCATGGTATGTGGAGAGGATGGAAACAGGTCGCCGGGCGGCGCATCCCGGAAATAAAGGATCAGCGTGTGGGGGTGTGTCAGGCGGTCGTTGAGGGTGATCAGCGCGCTGATCAGCGCATGTGCATAGCGCTCTGTGCCGGTCAGCCGAGCGACGGTCGTCCGGCTGGCGTCGATGGCGATCCGCATCGTATCATCAGCCGCGCCGGCGACGGAAGACCAGCGGAACCAGCCAGATCGCCCCAATGAAGACCACCGGGATAGCCCAGAGCGGGGCCACCGTAAGACCGATTTCTTCGGGAAGGATTCCTGTGGTCAGCAGCGTACCGGCTGCGCCCATGACGATCAGCAGCGCGCCCGGAACAAAGGCTCGACGCTGTGCAGGACGCGCCAGCAAACCGCTCATGATCAGCGCGACGCCCACCGCCGCAGCCAGCAGCGGGAAGATCTGCGGGAAGGGCGGCATGCCCGGCAGGAGCGGCAGGATGAAAACTACCACCACCGCCACCATGATCAGTGCGATGACGAGCGTTCCCCTTGACCAGCGTCCGCTTCCCAGCCACTGCGCCATCAGGCTCAGCACCGTCGCGCCGAATACCACCGCCAGCAGCAGCGGCGTTTCCACACTGCCCCCGGATGTGAGGGTGAGCGTCAGCCATGCGCCGATGCCGATCAGCGCCAGCGCGGGAACGACCGACCCCAGGCGTCCCCGTCGAAGGGTCGTCATCGGGGGCAGGGCGACTGCCGGTGTGTAGACGGGTGGAACATAGGCGGGGCGCGCATCCTCGCTGTCACGCAGGGCATGGCTGGCAGCGGCTGACGACGTGCTGGCGAGCAGATCGTCGATAAAGTCGTCTGCGTCATCGCCCTCAGGCGCGGCAGGGTAGCCGAGATCTACCGGCTCGACCAGGGTATCGAGCAGCGCCTCCGGATCCTCAGGATCGTAAGCCTCGGTCACCTCGACGGTGTAGACGGCTTCCACATCCTCATTGAGAGGGGCGTCGCTCAGTTCATCGATGACGGCTTCGGCGTCAGTGTCCTCTGCATCAGGCAGCGACAGATCATCCGGGCTTGCGTCGTCGTAGCCAGTCTCGTCGGGCATATCATCCATCATGGAGTCGTTCTGTTCGTCTGTCATGCGGCGAATTGTGGCGCGTTTTCGCCGTCTGTGCAAGCCGTGCTCCGTAAGCGAAAAGGGGTTGTCTCTCAGATAGCGTGTTGCTATAATGCCTCCATCGCGGCGACGTGGCCAAGGGGTAAGGCAAGGCTCTGCAAAAGCCTGATCACCAGTTCGAATCTGGTCGTCGCCTCTCAGATTTCATCAACATCCCCACTACGGATTCGTGATGGGGATGTTTTTTTTCCAGCTTTCCGCGCGATAATACTTT
>SZPD01000230.1 GCA_030263515.1 Anaerolineae bacterium CFX9
CTGTTGTTAAAGACCTGTATTCATCATAACAGCATTTCTTGCGAAATAAAGAGGTGACTTTTTGCCCATATTGGAAAATCAGCGCAGATGTCTGCGCTGCTGTCTTGTGGAGGGATAAACCCAATGTTACCAGCCTATGTCAATGAACCCCTGACCGATTTCAGCCAGCCGGCAGAGCGCGCTGCGTTTGAGAAGGCGCTGGCAAAGGTCAAAGCCGAGATCGGGCGAACGTATCCCATGATCATCGGCGGGCAGCAAGTCACCACGGGCGAGACATTTGCCTCACTCAATCCGTCTCGCCCCGCTGAGGCAGTCGCCCATTTTCAGTCTGGCGATGCGTCTCACGCCGATGCGGCGATTGAGGCTGCCGCCCGCGCGTTTGAGACGTGGAAGCGGGTTCCTGCGCAGGAACGCGCGCGCTATGTTCTGCGCGCTGCTGCCGAGCTGCGCCGGCGCAAGCATGAGATCAGCGCGGTCATGGTGCTGGAAGTCGGCAAAAGCTGGGCAGAAGCTGACGCAGATGCCTCGGAAGCAGTCGATTTCCTCGAATATTATGCGCGGCAGGCAGTCCGGATTGCTGACAGCAGTCATCTGCTGACCGAGTTTCCCAATGAACAGCTCGGCTACTATTACATTCCGTTGGGGGTCGGCGCGATCATCCCGCCGTGGAATTTCCCGGCGGCCATCTGCATCGGCAGCACCGTCGCTGCCATCGTCACGGGCAATACAGCAGTCCTCAAACCGGCGGAGCAAAGCCCATGGGTCGCCTGGAAACTGTGCGAGATGTTCTGGTCCCAGGGGCTGCCGCCCGGCGTGATTAACTTCATCACGGGGCCGGGGCATATCGTCGGCGCGCGCATGGTTGAGCATCCGCAGACGCGCTTCATCGCCTTCACGGGCTCGCGGGAAGTGGGCGTGCGCATCAACGAAGCTGCGGCGAAGGTTCAGCCGGGTCAGAAGTGGCTCAAGCGCGCCATCCTGGAGATGGGTGGCAAGGATGCGGTGGTCGTCGATGAAACCGCGCCGGCGGAGGCTGCCGCACAGGGAATCGTCGCCAGCGCCTTCGGCTTCCAGGGTCAGAAATGTTCTGCCGGGTCACGCGCCATCATCGTGGATGCCAATTATGATGCTGTTGCCCAGCGCGTCGTTGCGCTTGCCAGCAAACTGACGATCGGCGCGCCGGATGCCAGCGCCGATATCGATCTGGGGCCGGTGGTCGATGCCGAGGCGATGCAGAAGATCATGAGCTATATCGAGCTTGGCACGCAGGAAGGCAAACTGCTGCTGGGCGGTGAACCCGTTCAGACGCCGGAAGGGGGCTACTTCATCCCGCCGACGATTTTTGGGGATGTGCCGCCTGATGCGCGGATCGCCCAGGAGGAGATCTTCGGTCCTGTGCTGGCGCTGATCCGCGCGAAGGATTTTGATGAGGCGCTGGCGATCGCCAATGGCACGGAATATGGGCTGACAGGCGCAGTCTACACCAATCTGCGCGAGCGTATCGAGCGCGCCCGGCATGAATATCATGTGGGCAACCTGTATTTCAACCGCAAGTGTACCGGCGCGATGGTCGGCGTGCATCCGTTCGGCGGGTTCAATATGAGCGGCACGGACAGCAAGGCAGGCGGACCGGATTATCTGCTGCTTTTCACGCAGGCAAAATCGGTTGCTGAGCGGCTTTAGCACGCTCGGAACGTAGAACATAAGAGCAAGATTCGGATAGATGCCGCAGGGCGTTTTCCGTACCATGATAACTGTCAGCGGAGGAGAGTTCACAGCGCACCGCAGGCAGATATTATCAGGAGGCGAAACGCCATGCGCGATACACTGGCGTATCAGGTGGTCATCAGGCAGTCCGAACTTCTGGCGGAGGCGGCGCGCGAGCGCCTCGTCCGCGAGGCAAGCCAGCCGTCGGCTCAGCGCAGGTTCACTCATCGGCTTCTGGCATGGAGCGGCGAGCGCATGATTGCGACAGGAAGGGTGCTGAGGGCGCGTTTCAGCCGGGGGCGGCACGAAGTCCTGATGTCTCGCTCACGCGCGGAAATGATCTGATCACCTCACAACTCCGAAAAACGGAATCTGTATCAGAGAACAACGGGAGGCGCAGCGCCTCCCGTTTTGTTTGCTTTTCCGTTGCGGTGACAGGCGGGGTTTATGCTATAATTATCTAATTCATGTATCCGTTCATTGTCTCGGTCAAACGACATCACCCTCTTTAGCAAAGGAATACTGCATGGAGTCGCCGGATAAGCCGATCCGCCACGAAATCCTCTCGTGGGAAGACGTGGATAAGCTGGTGGATATCCTCATCCCGCAGATTCGCGGTGTGGGCACGTTCTCTGGCATGATCATGATCACGCGCGGGGGGCTGATCCCCGGCGGCATGCTTGCCGAGGCGCTGAATATCCAGCATGTCCTGACGGCATCGGTCGATTTTCCCGCGACTGCGGAAACCAGAACCGCACTCATGGCATGGCCCCAGTTTCTTCAGTTTCCTGATCCATCGCTGGTGGTGAACCGGCGCATGCTGCTGGTTGACGACGTGTGGGGCAGCGGGCGCACCAGCATTGCCGTGCGTGAACGGGTGATCAGCGCGGGCGCAGAGGCGTTCAACTGCGTCCTGCACTTCAACCCGTACCGCTCGCTTTTCAAGAAGCAGAAGCCGGATTTTTATGCCGCTGTGACCGATGCCTACATCGTCTTCCCGTGGGAGATCGATCGGGGCTTGCGCGGGCTGGATGTTAATAGCCCGGTTGTCAACTGAGCTTCGGCGAACGTCAGCACGACTTGATACGTTTACAGAAATTAGAAATCGCACAATATTTGCGAGACTCTAACGGATCGCCGATATAATAAGATTCACAATTTCTTGAACGTTCGTAGCGCATATTAATTAAGCCGATTATGGCAGCCTAATCTGCGCATAAATCAGCGAGGTGTACGGAAAACAACACCGCCTTTTATGTGGATGTGTGATTTACCGTAAGACTCGGACCGATCAGTAGCGATTTTATCTTCTCTTGTAAGGCAGGATAGTACCAATGGCAGTCTCAAAGACCGACCAGAGCCAGGAATGGAACGACGCAGACTTTCGCGAACTGCTGGAGTCGTCGTTCGACTACAAGCCGCCGATGCGCGGCGAAATCCGCAATGCAGTCATTCTCCAGATCAATCCTCGCGAAGTCATCGTTGACCTGGGTGTCAAGCGCGATGGCATCGTGCCCGTGCAGGATCTTGAGCGCCTTGAGAGTGACTTCCGCAATGAACTCAAGGTAGGCGGCGAAGTGCCCGTCTATATTATGAACCCGCGCGACCAGGAAGAAAACCTGATCGTGTCGATCAATATGGGGCTTCAGCAGTATGACTGGGAAAAAGCCAAGAAACTGCTGGAGTCTGAAGAGGTGGTTGAAGTCGTCGTGAAGGGCAACAATCGCGGCGGCATCCTCGTTCAGTGGAACCGGCTGGAAGGGTTCATCCCCAGCTCACACCTCACGACGCTGCCCACGGGCGGGGGGCGTGAAAACTGGGATGAACTCAATGCCACCCGTCTGGGCGTCAAGGTGATCGAGGTAGACCAGGCGCGCCGCCGCCTGATCTTCAGCGAGCGCGAGGCGCAGCGCGAGTGGCGGGCACAGCAGAAGGCACGCCTGCTCGCCGAGCTTAAGGAAGGCGATATCGTCACCGGCACGGTGACGGGGCTGCGCGATTTCGGCGCGTTCGTCAACCTGGGTGGCGCAGACGGACTGATCCATGTCAGCGAGCTGGCATGGCATCGGGTCGATCACCCGCGCGATGTGCTGCGTGTGGGCGAGGAAATTCAGGTGTACGTCCTCAGCCTCGATCGCAGCAGCAATCGCATCGCGCTCAGCCGCAAGCGCCTGCTGGATGATCCGTGGGAGAAGGCGGCGGAGACCTATCACGAAGGTCAGCTCGTCGAAGGCATGGTCACCAACGTGGTCGATTTCGGCGCGTTCGTGGCGCTCGATGATGGGCTGGAAGGGCTGCTTCACCTCAGCGAGATGGGCGATGGCTCGCTCAAGGAACCGCACAGCTACGTCAAAAAGGGCGACCGCCTGAGCCTGCGCATCAGCCACCTGGAACCGGAGAAGCGCCGTGTCGGCTTCACGCAGCGCTGGGGCACGGACGCCAATGCGGAATCTCTGCCGATGGGTGAGGCTTCTGCCAACGGCGTCGAAAGCGTCAGCGCTGTGGACGCTGAAGCGCCTGCTGCCGAGGCGGATGATGCGCCGCCTGCGCAGGAAGTCGCCGAGGACGAAGGCGGCGAAGAGTCCGCCATCTAACCCTCTGTCTGCTCGATTCGCAGATCTGCAACCCGACGCACAAAAAAGGCGTCGGGTTTTTGTTTGCCCGGACGGTAGATGTCCCTGCACTCACCACAAACGCGGTGTTCTGCGCTACAATTGCGCCTGTCTTTGAACATCAAGCCCTACAGGACTGATCCGAATGACGAAACCACAGGATTTTCTGTTTCGGGGAGAGCTGGCGGAACTCGATCCCGATGTTGCAGAACTGATTCGGCATGAGACGGCGCGGCAGGAACGCTACCTGATCATGATCCCGTCCGAGAGCACAGTGCCACAGGCAGTCCGCGAGGCGCTGTCTTCGGCGTTCCACAACATCTATGCCGAGGGCTACCCGCTGGACGAAACGCGGACGATGACCCAGGCGGAAATTCTCGATTATGGCGCGCGTCTGCCCGAATACCGGCGTCTGGCAGACAAGCGCTATTACAAGGGGACGGAATACGCCGATATCGTCGAAGCGCTGGCGCGCCGCCGTGCCGCTGAGCTGTTCGCCACTGAGAAATATCCGGCGGACAAGCTGTTCGTCAATGTGCAGCCGCTTTCCGGCGCGCCCGCCAATAATGCGGTCCTGAGCGGGCTGCTCACTGTGGGCGATACCATCATGGGCATGGATCTTCTGCAGGGCGGTCATCTGACGCATGGCAGCCCGGTCAACCGCAGCGGCAAACAGTATAAGGCGGTTTCATATGGCATCGATCCGGTCACTGAGCGGCTCGATTACGCGAAAATTCGCGAGCTTGCGCTGGAGCATCGTCCGCGCCTGATCATCGGGGGCTATACCAGCTATCCCTTTGCGCCGGACTGGCATGAACTGCGCCGGATCGCGGATGAAGTTGGCGCTTACCTGATGGCAGATATTGCGCATGTCGCCGGGCTGGTGATCGCCGGCGTTTTCCCCAATCCGGTCGGGATTGCTGATGTGGTCAACTTCACCACCCATAAAACGCTGGCAGGCCCGCGCGGGGCTATCAGCATCTCACACCGCGCCGATGTGGCAGGCAAGATCGATCGCGCGGTCTTTCCCGGTGAGCAGGGGGGGCCTCACGTCAACAGCATCGCCGCGCTGGCGGTGGCGCTGCGGCTGGCGGCGACGGATCAGTTCCGGCAGCTTCAGGTACAGACGGTGAAGAATGCGGTGCGGCTGGCGGAAAAGCTGTCTTCACGCGGCATCCGCGTTGCCTATGGCGGCACGGATACGCACATGATCGTGATCGACTGCAAGAGCATCGTCGGGCAGGATGGGACGACGCTCAGCGGCGATATCGGCGCGCGCATCCTCGACCTGGCGGGTATCGTCGCCAACCGCAACACCGTGCCCGGCGATCCGAGTGCGCTGCGCGCTTCTGGCATCCGTCTCGGCACGCCCTGGATCACGCAGCGCGGCTTCTTTGAGCCGCAGATCGACCAGCTCGGCGATCTGATCGCGGATCTGCTGCAA
Source organism: Anaerolineae bacterium CFX9 (assembly GCA_030263515.1). Taxonomy (GTDB): domain Bacteria; phylum Chloroflexota; class Anaerolineae; order Aggregatilineales; family Phototrophicaceae; genus Flexifilum. Next base: position 5,764 of record SZPD01000230.1, read on the forward strand.
GCCTGCGTACCCTTCAGCTATATGGGCAAAAAGCGTGCTGAGCCGCGCGCCAAGGTTGATTATGCCACGCTTCAGCGCGTCAAGCGGGCGGTGCGCGATCTGGCGGGCAGTGTGGGCATTGATACGCACGCAGGTGAGGAAAGCTATCCGCATTTCTACTATGATGAGCCGGAAGACACCCGCCCGCTGACGCTTGAAGTGCGCGGTATCGGCTATGCGACGCCGGAGACCTTCCTCAATGCCGTGCTCACCAGCGATGTGCCCGCGCTCACGCCGGGAGATCACCAGGAAACAGCCCTGCTTCATCCCGATGGTTCCATGATGGCGCGCGGCGAGCTTGAGCTGACCACAGAAGGACGCTGGCTGCTGCATGTGGAGAAGGGCGCGCAGGTGGTGAACTGGCTGCGGGCGCTGAGCGATGGCTTCGTCCTCTTTGATGAGCGCGATCCGTATGCCAAGATTCCGGGACCGGTCGATATCAACGTTGTCGGAGAGGCAAGCGCTGCCGTCGTCGGCAAGCGTATCGCGGATAGTGTACGCTATGCAGACAAAGCGTATTTCATCGGGCGGAACGGCGCGCAGTACAGCGGACCTCAGGGGGAAGCGCTTCAACCGTTTGTGTGGACGGAGCCGGCCGATCCGCCGCTCAGAACAACGCCGCTTCATGCCTTCCACAAGGCGCGCGGCGCGAAGATGGCTCCGTTTGCAGGCTACGACATGCCGCTCTGGTACAGCTCCGTGAGCGAGGAACACCTCGCCGTGCGGCGTGATGTCGGCGTGTTCGATGTCACCCATATGGGTGTTTACGATATCCACGGACCCGGCGCAGCGGCTTTTCTGGATACTGTCACCACCAATGATGTGTTCGGGCTGGCAGTCGGCAGTTCGCACTACACCTACTTCCTCGATGTGGACGGCGTGCCGCTCGACGATCTGATGATCTACCGTCTGGCGGAGCAGCACTATCTCGTCGTGGTCAACGCTTCAAACGATGACAAGAACTGGGCATGGCTGAACGCCGTCAGGAATGGAACGGTGCTGATCGACCGCGCGCTGCCATCTCGCCGTGTGGCTGGAGCAGATCGCTTCACCCTGCGCGATCTGCGGGCTGAGTCTTCCGGCGCTGACCGGCG
>SZPD01000231.1 GCA_030263515.1 Anaerolineae bacterium CFX9
CTCCTCGCCGTCAGCGAGGGCAGTTCGATCCGCCTGTTCAGCATCGACTCGTAAGGTCGTTTCTTCAAGACCGGAGAAGCCTTTTGTTCACGGGAACCTTTCTGTTCCCGTCTTCAAGGCCTGGTCATTTATGCTGCTTTACAAAAATCTGTCTGTTGGGTATGATCCTCATTGAGATGTGAAAGCTTTCACATCTCGTTTTGTTCGCTCGGTTCAAGTGAAAGTCTCGATGGACGCAGGTAGTCATAAAACCGAACAGGTGCCGCCCTCAGTTGGCGGCAGTAATGACTAAAGGCGCATTGCCCCGCATGTAACCACAGGGTCGGCGCAAACAGTCGTTACTGCCGACTCTGCCCTCGCAGAGAAACAAATTCCAGACTGAGTACACCTCTGTTCCACACATAGAAAAACGCAGTGCAGTTTTTACGCGGCTGCTGGCTGTGCGCCTGTGCAAACGTCCCGGCGTGCCAGCCGGCTGGCAGACCAACGTGATGGAGGGGTTGTGCTATGTACAGCGATCTGCTGCTCAATCATATCGTTCCGCCGGTCGAAGATACGGATGATGAGGCAATACAGGATCTGATCACCGAAATTGAGGAACTCGACAGTCTTCTCAGCCCTGAAGCTCAGGCGCTGATCAAGGACCTGCGCCCTCATATCGTCACGGAAGATGTCTACGAGGATATCGAAGACAGCGCCAGCTTTGGCGAGCGCGTGGCAGACCGGGTCTCGGCATTTGCCGGAAGCTGGACTTTCGTCATCCTTTTTCTCGCGATCATGGGGATCTGGATCGGACTCAACGGAGCATTGGGCGGGCGCGCATTTGATCCCTTCCCCTTCATCCTGCTCAACCTGACCCTCAGCACGCTGGCAGCGCTCCAGGCTCCCGTGATCCTGATGGCGCAAAACCGCCAGGCGGCGAAGGATCGTGCCGTCGCCCAGAACGATTATCAGGTCAATCTCAAGAATGAAGTCGAGATCGCCGACCTTCACCGCAAAATCGATACCCTGACCGAAGCGCTGACCCTCCAGACGCGGCTGGTCAACGCGCTGGTGGATGCGCGCCGCAAGGAATTGAATGCAACCATGCGGATGATCGAGCACAAACGCGAAAACGGGTATCACCCGGAAACGCATCCGGCATCCTATACATCGAATAACATTCAGGCGTCGTAGCCTGTCAGTCGTTCGGGAAGATCTTCCCCGGATTCAGAATGCCATTCGGGTCGAGCGCCATCTTGATCGTGCGCATCACATCGAGCGATTCACCGTGTTCACGCCGCATGTAGCGCGATTTGCCGATCCCGACGCCGTGTTCGCCCGTGGCGGTTCCGCCCAGTTCCAGCGCCTTCAGGACGATCCGATCATTTAATTCCATCGTCCGCGCATACTCGGCTTCATTGGCATACGGAAATTCCACGTGGATGTTGCCGTCGCCTGCGTGACCGATCATGTAGGCGACGGTCTGCGTTTCGCGCTTGAGCATCTCGACATAGCTGATCAGCGCGGGATAGGCGCTGATCGGCACGGCGACATCCATGATGAAGAAGTGTTTGTCAGGGTGAGAACGCACCATGATCTCATACGAGTGGTGGCGGGCATGCCAGAGGCGCTTGCGTTCGGCGGCGTCTGTGGTGGCGTGGACGCTGAGCGCGCCAAGTTCCTCGCAAATCTGGCGCACCATCTCCAGCCCTGCCTCCAGGGTACTCTCATGGGCAGCGTGAAATTCCATGAACAGCGTCGGGAAATCGACCAGGTTGACGCCGTCCGTTTCCCGCAGCATCCGGCAGTGCGCCGCATCGACAAATTCGAGCGCTGCCGGGTCCAGCCCGCTGCCGCGCACCGCTACCACTGTTTCGACCGCCGCTTCGACCGTCGGAAAGGACGCCACGACCGCGCTCATCAGGGAAGGAACCGGGACGAGTTTGAGCGTCGCCTCGGTGATCACGCCGAGCGTCCCCTCGCTGCCCACAAACAGATGCAGCAGATCATAGCCGGATGCCTGCTTGACCGAGCGTGAACCGACCTGGATCAGGCGGCCATCCGCCAGCGCAACCTCCATCCGCAGCACATTATCCTTGCTGGCTCCATAGCGAACCGTGCGGATGCCGGCGGCATTGTTGGCGAGCATCCCGCCGACAGTGGCATTTGCGCCGGGATCAGGCGGAAAGAACAGCCCGTAACGCGCCAGTTCAGCATTCAGATCCTTGTGACCGATTCCCGGCTGCACAGTGACCTGAAAATCGTCAGCATGCACAGCGACGATCCGGTTCATACGCTCAAACGACATCAGGATGCCGCCGTACAGCGGGATCGAGTTCCCTTCCAGCCCCGTTCCCACACCCCACGGCGTCACCGGAATACGATGCTCGTTGGCAAGGCGAAGGGTATCGGCAACCGCCTGTCCGGTCTGCGGAAAGATGACCACTTCAGCGCGATGTGCCTCGTGATGCGACTGATCGCGGGCGTGCAGATCTATTTCCGCCTGCGCCGTAGAAACCTGCTCTGCGCCGTGGATCATTCTGAGCCGTTCAAGGATTTCTGCTGTCACTGGTGCGTACATCGATCATCCTTCACAGAGTGCGTGAGTTGAAAAGGCAGTCATTCAGCCGAAGATGCCGCGCTTCTTTTCCAGGACGCCATGCGTCAGAGTAGTCAGACCGCCGGCGTGGGCGCTGTACACGGGACGCAGATCATCCAGCACTGTCCTGACATCCTTATGGCGCGTCTGCTTGTAGAGCATTTCCAGCCAGCCGCCATAGCGCCGAAACATCATCTGCACTTCATCCGGCTGAAGATCGGCATCCCACTTCCATTTTTCGGTGGTGTAAAAGTAGTAGATCGGGTACATGGCGGCAGTGCTGACCGTGACGCCGCGAACGGCATAGCGCCAGAGGTCGATCCCGGCATGGAGCGCCGCCTCTGCCATCAGCACCAGCGCGGTCACGCTCAGAATCTGCCGGAACATGCCGCCACCATCGCCGCCTTCAACCGCCTGCGTGATGAACCCCTGCGGGCGAACGTCATGCTCGATGACATGCCGAAACACGCTCACCCCTTCTTCTATCCACGGTTCCTGCTCCATGACGACGCCGGCGCACATCCGCAGCGCAGCAACCCACAGCGCCTCGGTGAATGTATCGTTGCGCGGATCGCCGGCCAGCGCTTCGATGCGTGCTGAGAGCTGGGCGAACACCGTTTCAAGCTGATCGGCAAGCAGCGGATGATCGCGCAGCATTTCGATGGTCTGCGTCAGCATCAGTGTTTCGCCAATCTGCTCCAGCAGCGCGCGGTCAGCCTGCGGCGGCTCGCTCAGCGCGCGCACCAGCACCGAAATGCCCGCCTCTGCCGCGGCGCTGTCGTCCTGAAAACGATAGCGAAAGCCTGCCATCTGTGCCGATTCCACCCCGGCGGGCTGGCGCTCGCGCAGCATCTGCCATGCCACCGAGAATGGCGGCGAAGTCAGGTTCTGCTGTGCGACAAGGATGTCCTGCTGAGTAAAAAACAACCCACAGTGTGTTATGATTGCCATAAACGTCGATCGATAATCCTGAACGTCCCAATTGCCAGAGTATAGCGCAGGCATACGCCAAAGTACCTAAGATTGATTCAACAGCAGGCAGTCCTGTGCTAGGATGTTGTTGATCAGGGCAGTGACATCGCGCAGCGCGCGAGTGAAAAGCCGAGACATGACTGTGAACGAACAATCTGTGCCCGACCCGGCACAAAATGCGGATGAGAATGCCAGGCGCGATCTTCGCCTGTCGCCGATTCGTCCACAGCATCCGGGCACGCCGCCGCCGAACGTTCGACCCAGCATCGATGAGACCCCCACCCAGCCCGAAGTACCTCCGCTGGACGAATCGCCCACCGACCCCCAGAACGCGCTCGTCACGCTGCGCCGCAAGATGGAAGCCATCGCCGATGAGTTTGCGGACGGCAGGCTGAACCGAGCACAGTTCAACGCCGTCTACAAACGCTACAGCGAGCAGCGCGCCATCATCGAGCGGCTGATCGAGCGCAACCCGGACAGCGATGCCTGGCGCAACGTCTTCGCCTCTCAGGGGCAGACGGGCTTCCTGCGCACACAGTATGCGGCTGCGCCGGTCTGCTACTCTGTTTATCTGCATCATCAGACGGACGCTCTGATCGCCGGCGGCCGCCGCCCGATGGACGAAGCCATGCTCAGCCCGATCCTGCGCAGCATCTGGCGGATGAGAAACCGCCCGGCGATCGGAGTCGGTCGTCGCATGATCGCGCACGGCGAATGGCTGATCCTCACCGTCGGCGAATACGCCTCAACTGCGGTCGTGTTTTCGCTGGAGCCGTCGATTTCGCAAGCCCGGCTGGTGCGCGATCTGCATACCGATTTTGAGCGCGCCAATCAGGCAGCGCTTGAGCGCGGCTGGATCGCGCGCGAGCGGATGGTATTCCCACAGCGATCGCTCGTCGAGTAGCGCCGATCAACGAAAAACGACCTCGTTCCGGGGTCGTTTTGGCGTTCAGGTCTTCGGGCTGCGCACGGATGCCGCCGGCACACTCCGCATCTTGGCGATATTGGTCGCGCAGATCACCCCCCCCATCGCAAAGATGAAAGCGCCTTTGTTGTTCAGCGCGAGAGGTCCCGCCGCGGCTGTGCCGCTGATCGCGCCCGCCATGAGCTGTGTGCGCTTGGCATCGGCGAGCAGGTCTACGGCGAAACGCTGATGCGTGGCGGTCAGATCATCTCCCCGATAGATCCGCAGCACATTGGCATCCAGATCGCTGGTGGCGACGAGTTTTCCATCCGGCGAGCAGCACAGCGCTCCCAGCGTATAATGTAAATCGAGCGAGCGGCGGATCGTGCCGGTATTCTCGATTGCCACCAGACGCCGCCCGTCGCTGAGGTAGATCACGTGCCCGCCATCCGGGATTGCCAGGGTCGGCGTCAGCTCATCTTCGTAGGTTAAGCCGGTTTCGAATGCCCCGATCTTCACCTGTCGCTGAAAGAGGTGAAGCTGCGCTTTGGTATCCAGCGCGGCGATCGTGCCGTTGGTCGGCTCAAATTCCAGCCGAATCAGGCTGACGCCGCGCCCGAACTCAAGCTTGCTCTCGCGTCCGGCTGCGATCAGGTAGACCTCCGCTTTGCCCTCATGCACAAGCCGCAGGCTGGCATCAGGCGCGCTCAGCAGCATGCCGACGGGTGTCCGAACGCAGGGCAGGCAGGCTTTGTTCGGCGCGGTGAGCGTTTCGACAAAACCTTTCCACTGGTCACTCTGGCGATCATCGATATTCGGCAGTTCGATCACCCGGTCATCGATCTTGGTGCCATACTGCAAGTCCATAAAGCTGACGCGATCCGCCGCCGTCCATGCGGCAAGAAGATTGGGCTTGCCCGTCAGGATGTCCATCCGCCGGATGGGTCGATCAGAGAGGTGCAGTCGCCATGCCATGAGTTGGGATATCCACCTGCGATAATTGGGATATTACAGGTTCATTTATTCTAGAATACAGCATAACCCATCTGTCGCCCACTTCTCGCGTGGAAACGTTAACTTAATTTTGTAAACCTTAATGCAACCTCCAGCCAACAGGCGCATTCGTCAAGACAGAGCGGCGCATATCTCGCTGACCGCCGTGCGTGCTTCCAGCCGAATGTTGCGCAGCGGGCCCAGCCCACGGTAAAAGCGACCGACCAGATGCAGGCCGGGATAACCGAGCACCTGCGTACTGCCCCCCTCAATATCATCGCTGATCCGGCGGGGCCACCCGTCAGCATCTACCTCATACTCAATATCCAGATAACCGATCGCAGGGCGATAACCCGTGGAGAGGATCAGGCTGTCGATCTCATGCTGACTGCCATCCATCAGCTCGACACAGCGCCCATACACGCGGGCAATCCCGGCAACCGGGCGTATCGCCCCTGCGCGAACCGCGTCGATCAGCTCGTGACCGCGCACTGGAGCCGAGGTTCCCTTGCGATCCGTTCGATTCGGAGCCAGCCTCATGCCGAGATCGCGGGCATCGCGATATCCATGATACAAAACGCGGTTGAGGAAAGGACGCCGCCAGCGCCGGGGCAGCGCCATACTGATCAGATGCCATGCACTGTCAGGCAGGCCATACGGAAAACGGCGCGCGATGACAATATCGGAGCGAACAGACAGCAGCACCGGATGCGCAGCGTGAGGCGCAAGCTCGACGGCGATATCTGTGCCGCTTGGCCCGCTGCCTGCGACCAGCACACGCTGACCCGCAAAGGGTTCCGGGGCATGATAATCACGCGCATGCAGCCAGCGTGCCTCAAAACTGCCCAGCCCCGGAATCGGCGGGATAAACGGGTTGCTGAAGCGTCCGCTGGCGACGATCACGGCGCGATGATGAGAAATGCCCGCGCTCGTCTCCGCCAGCCAGCCGCCCTGCTCATCCGGCGCGACACGGTAAACCTCGACACCGAGGCGCAGATTGAAGTCATGGCGCGCTGCGTAATCCACCAGGTATTCATATAACTGCCTTCCCATCGGATAAATGCCATACCGGGCAGGCAGCCGGTGACCCGGCAGGTGCGAGACGAATCCGGCGGTGTTCAGGCGCAGCGACGGGTACAGCCCGGCCCACGTAGAAGCCACATGATCGGCACGATCGACGACCACATACGACAATCGGGCGCGTTCAAGATAATACGCGCTCGCCAGTCCGGCAGGACCTGCCCCGACGACGAGGACATCGCCTTGCAGCGCTTGTGACATCGGCTAACCGGCGGGTGTCGGCGACGGCGTCAGCGTGATGACCGCCGGAACATCATCGACAGGCGCGGCTTGATCCGGCGCGTCGAAGCTGTACCCGTTTGCCGCGTACTGCGTGGCGGTCAGCTCGACCAGAATGCGATACTGCGTCGGGATCGCGCGCGC
>SZPD01000232.1 GCA_030263515.1 Anaerolineae bacterium CFX9
GTGGGCATGGTCGTGAGGAAGCTGCCTGCCGCGCACACTGCTATTGCGGAGACTATATCGAAGACGTTCTGTTCAAAAAGCTTGTGCCGCCGGAAAGTGTCGCCGCCATCATCTTTGAACCGATCCAGGGCGAAGGGGGCTACGTCGTGCCAGACAAAGCCTTCGTCCAGCAGCTCCGCGCGATCTGCGACAAACATGGCATCATGCTGATCGCCGATGAGGTGCAGAGCGGTATCGGGCGAACCGGCAAGATGTGGGCGATCGAACACTTCGGCGTCGAGCCGGACATCGTCGCCAGCGCCAAGGGACTCGGCAGCGGTATGCCGATCGCGGCGATCATCGCCCGAAGCCATATCATGACATGGCCTCCTGGCGCGCACGGCACGACCTTCGGCGGCAACCCGGTCTCATGCGCCGCCGCGCTGACGACCCTCGATCTGATCGAACGCGGCATGATGGCGAATGCCAGTGAACAGGGCGCTTATATCATGGATGCTCTGGAGGAAATGCGCCCGAATCATCCAACGCTGCGCCATGCCCGCATCGACGGACTGGGGCTGATGATCGGCGTCGAGATGGTGCTTGATGAAGCACGGACGCCCGCCGTCGCGGTGCGCAATCATCTGGAACGCATCGCCATCGATAACGGACTGCTGGTACTTGGCGCTGGCGTCAGCTCACTGCGCATCTGCCCACCGCTGATGATCGAGCGAGACACGGTGCAGGCAGGGCTGGAGCGGCTGGAAACCTCACTCACCCAGGCAGAACAGGAAGCAGGACTGCTTTAGCGATAAATTGCGCGCGGCGGACGCCGTCGGACGGCGTCCGCCGCCGAAACAGCATGCCCGCCCCATCGGCGGGCACGCAAGGCGAACATCCGCGTTCAGGCAAGAAGATCCCACCGGCGCAGGAAACCACGCGCCAGCAGCAGCGAGATGATCTGATCGGCGTTTTCCTCTGCGGAATGGGCTACAGTATCAAGCGTGATCTCCGGCTGAAGCGGAGCCTCATACGGATCGTCGATGCCGGTGAAGCCGGTGATTTCCCCACGACGCGCCTTGGCATACATGCCTTTGACATCACGCCGCTCACATTCCTCGATCGGCGTATCGACGAACACCTCGAAGAAGCCATCCGGCAGCGCGTTCTGCACCATCTCGCGGACATCATCGCGGGTGGCGCGATACGGGCTGACGGCAGCGCAGATTACGATGCCGCCGTGCCGAACGATCTCGGCAGCGACGAAGCCGATGCGGCGGATATTGGTATCCCGATCTTCCCGGCTGAAGCCCAGCCCTTTGCTCAGATGAGTGCGGACGACATCGCCATCCAGCACTGTTGCCTGACGCCCATATTCGAGCAGCCGCAGCGCCAGAATTTCCGCCGTGGTTGACTTACCAGACCCGCTCAGACCGGTGAACCAGATACAGGCTCCCTGCTGAAAGCGCGGCGGATATGCCTCGGCAAGAATATCGGCAACTTCCGGGCGCGTGAACCATGCCGGCAGTTTTCTGCCCCGGTTGAGATAGTCTTCACGCACCTGCGTTCCGCTGATACTCTGGATCCGTGCGCCGTTCACAACTGCCGAGCGCTGTTCGTAGCGTTCTTCGTCCGGCAGATAGACCATCTCATCAAAAAAGAGCGGCGTGATGCCCAGGTCATCCTTGTGCTGTTCCATCAGCGCCTGCGCATCATAAGCGCCGTAGAAGGGCTTTCCGTTGGAATCGCTGCCCGGGCCGGCATGATCACGCCCGACGATGAAGTGACTGGCTCCGTAGTTGCGGCGGATCAGCGCGTGCCAGAGCGCTTCCCGTGGGCCGCACATCCGCATCGCCAGCGGCAGCAGCGCCAGCAGCACGCGATCCGGTTCATAATGATGATCCACCAGCGCCTTGTAGGCGCGCACCCGTGTGTAATGATCGACATCGCCGGGCTTGGTCATACCGACCACCGGATGCAGCAAGAGAGTGCCATCCACGCTGTCGGCAGCGCGTTTGGTCAGCTCCTCATGCGCGCGGTGCAGCGGATTGCGCGTCTGAAAGGCGACGACACGGGCGCGCCCCGCGGCTGCCAGCCGTGAGCGTACCTGCGCCGGGGTGAGCCGCAGCTCGACAAAATCGTAGTGGCGCGGCAGATGGAGCACGCGCAGCCTTCCGCTGAGGTTGTGGCTTCCCCAGCGCGTCAGTTCCGCGACCAGCGGGTGACGGCTGTCCAGCGTGCCAGCAACCTTCCGCGCAAAGTCTTCCTTGTCCCAGGTATAGATCTCATCCAGCGTCATGATCGCCAGCGGGTTGTTCTTTTCGTCGCGCAGCACAATTTCCGTATCCAGATGCAGCGCATCCGAAGGCGTCACAGGCAGCGTGACGGGGATCGAAAAGAGCGTTCCATCGGCAAGGCGCATCTCATCAAGTACGCGCTGATAATCCGCCGCGCCCATGAAGCGATCCAGCGGAGAAAAACCACCCACTGCCAGCAGTTCAAGATCGCAGGCAGCACGCGGAGAAAGCTGCACGCTCTTGAGCGTGTTGGCGTGGGCAAGCAGATCGGCACGTTCTTCCGGAGCCACCAGCAGTGTCCTGAGCGCGCCGCCATAAGGGGGATTCAGTGTCAGCATTCCAGTCTCCATGCGGAAATACGCGCCTCATTATATGGGGCATTTGTGGAAAGGAAAGCCGTGTTACACTGAAATGCGAATTCATAGAGCACCCTTCATTGTATCCAGGGTGTCCAGGTGTGAGGCGATCATGATCGACCAGCTTATCGCGCAGTTGAAACACCGTGATCCGGAGCGCCGCCGCCAGGCGATCATTGCGCTGGGCAAAAGCCGGAAGATGGCGGCGATCCGCCCGCTGGCAGAGGTCTTCAAAAATGATCCCTCGCCCGAACTGCGTGAGCTGGCGCGCAAGGCAGCACAATATATCCGGGCGCAGAACAGCGACTCTGCGGCTCCCGCGCCGCCTCCTCCACCTTCGCCCCCGCCGCAGCCGACGATCTCTCCATTCACAACCCTCGATGATGATCTGCCCGATCCGCTGTCGTTCCGGCTGCCACAGGAACCGCCGCCGCGCACCACGCGCAGCGTCAGCGCCGGAGCGGAGCCGGAGAAGCCGCGCAGATCCGTGATCCGCCCGATCAGCGACGAAACGCCACGGAGCAAAGGCGCAGCCGCGGCAGGCGCGGCTGCCATCGGAGCAGGCGCGATGGGAGTCGGCGGAACGGTCGATCAGTTCGACTATCCTGATCTTGAGATGCTCGGACTGGTCAATGAGCAGGGCTACTATCGCGGCGATGGCCCCCTGTATGACGATGACGCCCCCACGGGTGATGCCCCAGCGCCGGCTGAAGAAGCCCAGCCGCAGCCGGAAGATGCGCGCAAGGTCGCGATCCCGGTGCGCGGGCGCGAGTACAACGTGCCGTATGACGACCGTCAGCGTGCCAAAGGTTATGTGGACAGCGCGCTGACGGCGAATATGTCTAACGACAATGCGCGCGCCATGAAGCTGCTGGCGCAGGCTTTGAGCATCAACCCGAACCTGATCAACGACGGTTTCTACAACAGTATCGCCAGCCAGGTGACCGGGCTGGATGGCGACGGCGCGATCCAGATGATCGTGGACAGCCAGCAGCGCAAGAGCTTCGTCAAGACCGCCGAATCAAAGAAGAAGCAGGCGCGCGTCGAAAAGCAGATGAGCCGCGCCAGCGAATCGACATGGGGATCGGTGACGTTCGAGCTGGTGATCTACGGCATTATCAGCTTTGCAGCGCCGGTGCTGCTGGCGCTGGTGACATTTGAGACGGCGCGCTCGGCGCTGACGCCAGAACAGCTTGCGCTGCTGGCAGAGGATGGCACGTCCAGCCTCGCCGCGCTGACTGCGCCGCTCAATATCGGCGTGCTGGTGACCAGTTCGCTGATCGGCGGCATCCTCGGCATTCTTTCCGTACTGATTCAGTCCGGAATCATCCACGGGATCGCGCGGGCGATGGGCGCGATCGGAACTTTCCCGCACCTGCTGACGGTGCTGCTGCGTTTTTACAACCGCTTCCTGCCGATCTTCTATACGCTGGTGGGCGCGTTCATCCTGCTCAGCCTACTGACGATCGGCTCGCCGCTTCCCCTGTGCGGCAGCCTGATCCTGATCGGCTTTGCGCTGTACATGTTCTTCCGCACGGCAGGCACGATCGGCGAGGCCTATGATCGCGGCGCAGGCTTCGGCTGTGTGACGCTGCTGCTGAGTGGGCTGGTGTTGGCGATCATCAACGGCGTGATCGGCTACTTCGTCGGCACTGGTATCCTGAACACGCTGGCAGCAACGCTGTAAGCTGAAGGCGGACACAGAATCAGAACAGGCGCGGTCAACCGACTGCGCCTTGTGTTTCTCATCCAACCTGTCACGGCAGAGGTAAATTCAGGGGATGATGCCCAGTTCGCGGGCTTCTTCGTAACTGAGCGGGCCGCGTTCCCGGCGCGCCTCATTGGCAAGCTTCGCCAGCTTGGAGGGATCGAACAGATCGTCGAGGTTCGCCTCATCATTGGCCTGCTCGGCATCATCCAGGATGCTGACATCGAGGTCGGCAATCGGCTCCAGCGCCAGCGGCTCAGGCTCAGGCGGCGCGGGCGGCTGCGCTTCTTCTTCCCACATCTCCGCCTTGACAGCAACCGGTTCGATATGTTCGTCCGATTCTTCGGTGCGGATGGCGGTGATCTCGCCCGTGGCGCGTTTGCGCTTGCGCATTTCTGAGGTGGAAGTCTTGGGGCGCTCCAGCACGAAAGCGTCCGGCCCGATCAGCGTGATCAGATCTTCCGCGGCGCGGCGTCCGTAGCGGTTGACGCTGCCGATCTGGCGAATGCCCGCTTCGCCGTCAAAGACGAGCGTCATCACATAGTGGAAGCCGACGGACAGGGTGTAGATGTCAAACTGTGCGCCGTCAAATACCTGCATGACGGAGACCTTGCCACCGATCAGGCGGTTCATTTCGATGGCTGTGGTCGTGCTGGGCACGAGCGCCGCGCTCAGAGCGCCGCGATCGATGGTGCTCACGACCGAGCGCTCCAGCAGGATCACGCCAGCGCGCGTCGAAATGATGACTGCCAGCGCGCCGACATCGGTGAGCAGACGATCGCACAGGCGGGTCGTCGCCTTGACATCCAGCGGGGGGATGAAACCATCGCCATCTGACAACGGGACATGCAGCAGCGGCGGCTCGTATGCCGTGGCAACATCCAGCCCGTCCAGCCCGGCGATGAGGACGCGGGAAAAACGTTCCGGTTCGAGCGGGCGACGGAAGTACACGAACGGGGCGGCCGCCTGCACTTCAGAAGCAGGCGATTCTGGCCCTTCCTCATCGGCGATGACGATCACAGCAGTACCGGGGCTGGCTTGCTGAACACTCTGCGCCAGCGCAAAGCCATCCATCGAGCCGTCGTCGCTGAGCGTGAGCGCGGTCACCACCATCTGATAGCGACCGCTGGCAACTTCTTCCAGCGCTTCGGCGCTGCCGGGAACATCGACCTGAATGACCTGACGCTCACTCAGATCGATGACAGCGCGTACCATACGCTGCACATCACTGGTCGGATCGATCGTTAGGATTCGCGGAGAAGGAGGCATACGCTCACCGTGTCATGGCACTGTCGCATAAACGCAAAGATGATTATAACGCCGTTTGTGAGCGCGAGAGCTTAACAATCGCGGTGAGAAAGGTGGTACTTTTGGGCGAACTTCAGCCCGCCGGAGAGAACTCCCGGTAGTAGGCGCTGTAGCGGCGGTGGCTGGGGCGAGGGGCAGAACGGGCGCGCTGGTAGATGGTTTCATCGGCGATGAGCGAGGCGAAAAGCGCCTGCGCCAGCCGGCAGATCACGCGAACAGGATAGACGATCTCAAGGACAGGCAGCGGCTCAGCCGCTGAAGATGCGCTGGACGGCAGCTTCTGCTGAAGCAGCGCCCAGGCACGCTGGCGCTGGGCATAACTGACCATCGTTTCGGTCTTCAGCGCGCGGGTGATCACCTCATCCAGCGTTCTATCCGACAATTCCCGCATAGCCGTGTGCAACCTCCACTTCGACCGGGCGATGCGCCTCACCCAGGCGTCGTCTCAGATTCTCTCGTGCATAGTATAAACGACTTTTCACCGTTCCAACCGGGCAATCGAGAATTTCCGAGATTTCGTCCAGGTTCAGCCCGCTCAGGTAATGCAGCACGATGACGACACGCTGATTGAAATGAAGGGCGCTGATCGCCTCACGGACGATCTTCTGAGTTTCAGTATGTTCGGCGATCTGATCCGGCGCGCTCCAGATCGGACTCATCAGCGTATCGACCAACGCTTCCAGCGAAACACGACGCTTCTGACGGCGCGAGATCCATGTATAGCTCAGGTTGACGGTAACGCGATAGAGCCAGGGAGCCAGCGGCAGCGACGTATCGATCCGTTCGGCATACTGATGGAGCTTGAGGAAGCAGTCCTGGGCGATGTCTTCTGCGACGGCGTTGTCGCGGGTGATGGCAGAGGCTGTGCGGTAAATCTGGGGGTAATAGCGATCAAACAACGTTCCGAGCGCTTCAAAATCGTGCCTGCGCAGCCGCTCGATCAACTGCGCATCGCTCTCGGAAGGGGTTTCAATTCCTTCCGTCCGGCCTTCATAATCGCCAAGAAGGTCTTCGTTGTGCTCGCTGTTCAGCATGGAATCAACTCCAAAACGCGCAATCTTTGTGTAAACAAGCGCAGTATTATCAATTTATCAAATGCTGGTTAAATTAAAACCCGAAATCCTTTATAGCTTACTTGTCTGATTTGTACAAGACTCATGCTGGGAGTCTCTGTGCGTCCCTGTTCACACACAATTGAATGCTGCGAAGATTTTTGAAGTTGGTGAACTGCACACTGTCTACCCAGTTGCCGTTGACCGCCATTTCCCAGTGAAAGTGCGGCCCGCTGACGCGCCCGGTATCGCCGACTGTGCCGAGCACCTGATTCCGGGTAACATCCTGCCCGCGGGTGACATGCATCGTGCCGAGATGCGCATAGCCGGAATAAATGCCATAGCCATGATCGATCAGGACATAGTTGCCGCGAATTTCGAGCATACCGGCATAAACCACCCGTCCAGCCGCCGAAGCCATCACCGGCTGTCCAAGCGTCGAGCGAATATCCCAGCCGGTATGACGGGTATTGAGCGTGCCATTGAAGGTGCGGAATGCGCCGAACTGTGAGGTCAGGGCAGACGCGATCGGCATCTGCCAGCCGGTCTCATCCCAGCGGCGTTCCAGCGTGATCGGCGCGAACAGACTTTCCAGCCGCGAAAGCTCGTTGCGCTCCGTCTCAATATCCAGCAGCGCCGCGCGATCAGGCGGCACGGTCACGATCTGCGTGATGAACCCGCCCAGCACAACCGGAATAGTCGTGGTCACGCTGATGCGCGTGCCATCAGCAAAGCTGACGAAAAGCGCCAGATCATAGCCCTGGGTGCGGGTGGTCTGCTCCATGCCTACCGAGAGCAGCCCCCAGACGCCGTCCTCCGCAGATTCATCCGGCATCGGATAAAAGTCCGTCAGCGCGCCGAGAAAACGTGCCCGCGCGCCGCTGACCGGCGAGCCATCGACATTTTCTCCGTGAATATGGACAAGCCCCGTCTTTCCCTGGGGAAGCGTATCGAAGAAGACTTCAACAGTGACGCCATCCTGCCGGATGACCTGCACAGGCGCTGACCGCGGGAGGCGCGTTGGCAGCGGCGCAGGCGTGGTGATCGGATCGAGACCGCCGCCGGTCGGGTCGTCGGTCGGCTCCTCCTGGGCGCTGACGACCAGGACGCCGAGTGCCAGAGCGCACAGGGCAGCGAGCAGTATCCGATACAGCAGGGATGGCATTCTCATAGGTTTTCTCAGGAACTTGTGCGTCAGACGTTCATTTCAGAAGCGGCCGCCCCGCCGCCCGACAGCAGGCTGTACGGGAGACGGAGCAAGCCGGGCAGATCCACGGTTAAGACTCGGTGATGGTGACGGACAGCATTTTATCAGGCGCGCCAGACCGGGCAAACTGCTGAACGACCGACATACCACTGCCGATCACCTTGCCGAAGACAGCGTGCTTGCCATTGAGATGCGGCTGTGGGGCATAGCAGATGAAGAACTGGGAGCCGTTGGTATTGGGGCCGGCATTCGCCATGCTGATCGAGCCGGTATCGTGCCTCAACTGGAGCGCCGCAGGTTCATCATTCCATTTATAGCCGGGTCCCCCGCGTCCTGTGCCTGTGGGATCACCGCCCTGCGCCATGAAGTTGTCGATCACGCGGTGAAAGGGCACGCCATCATAGAACCCTTCACGTGCCAGAAAGACGAAGTTGTTGACCGTAATGGGGGCGTTTGCGGCGTAGAGTTCAACGTCAAAATCGCCCTTGGTCGTCTGGAAATGAGCGATGTACCGCTTGTTCGGGTCGATGCTCATCGCTGGCGGGCTTGCATAGGAATTTGCCATCTTGTCAGTCCTTCTTCTCTGTCGATCACGACGATGCGCAGACTGGCTGCGCAGGTCTTCGATCCTACCACATCCGTCTGAATGTTTGTTACAGGTATGAAAATGCGCTTTAATTTAAGGCTCATTATCCGAAAGGTTCTTTATAATTCAATTGTAACCTGTGGTTTATAATCGAGTCCAAGGTGTTTGTATCGGTCGAAACGATCACAATGGCTTACCGAATTTTATATATTGAGGACAATCTGGAAAACCGTGTGCTGGTGCGGCGGGTGCTTCAGGCATCGGAGCATCCCTTCACCATTCAGGAAGCGGAAGATGCGCTGGCAGGCATCGAGATGGCCCGCGCAAACCCGCCTGATCTGATCCTGATGGATCTGAGTATGCCGCGCATGGATGGGCTGACAGCAACGCGGTCGATCCGTGCCATTCCCGAACTCGCCATGACGCCGGTCGTCGCGCTCACGGCGAATACGATGCAGGGCGACCGGGATCGTGCGCTCGCTGCCGGGTGCGACGGGTATATCGGGAAACCGATAGATATTGACAGGTTGCCTGACGACGTTGTCGCTTTTATCAGGAGTGGTCATGACCGAAACACAGACCAGCACGCGGACGCCTGTCGAGCCTAATGAGGCGCACGTCCTCGTCGTCGAGGACAATGTCCCCAACTTTGTCCTGATCGCGCGGATGCTGGCGTTCATGGGCGTGCAGCGCTGCGAGTGGAAGACTTCTGGCTGGCAGGTTGTTCAGTTTGCTGACACGCTGCCACGGGTTGATCTGATCCTGATGGATATTCGCCTTCCGTATGAAGATGGATATCAGGCACTTCACAAGCTGCGCGCCAACCCCCGCCTGAAAGATACCGTCGTGTGTGCCGTCACCGCCGAAGCCAGCGAAGATCAGATGCGCAAGGCGAAGAAAGCCGGTTTCAACGGCTTCCTCGGCAAACCGCTTGACCCCGATCGTTTCCCCTCCCAGATACGACGGCTGCTGCGCGGCGAAGAAGTCTGGGAATGGAAGTGACACCCGCCCGTCGTTAATCACACCATCACCCGCTTGAGAGGGGGCGCATGGACGAGAATCTCAGCCTGATCGAAGCGCAGTTCGCGGCGAGCGGCACGATTTACGGTTCGGATGACCCCGCCGAAATTCTTGCCGCGATCACCGCGTTTGCCGATATTCCCTACCGGCGTGCCGATCTGGGCTTGCTGGCAGATGCGCCGGAGCTGGGGGATGCCAGCCCGCGCACCCCGATCGCGCTGATCGCTGAAATCGACAGTGGCGGCGCGCACGGGATCGAAAAGCAGCGCAAACTCGGCGAGTATCCGGCTTTCGACGCCATCGCCGCGATCGAAGTGCTGCATATCGAAGACGTTTCCAGCGATACCTTCCTCGAAGCGGAAGAACGCGAGCATCTGCTTGCCCGCGGTGTGCGCTCGATGGTCGTGCTGCCGTTGGTCGTCTCACAGCGGCTGATCGGTATGATCGCCATCGAAGCGGATGTGCCGACGCAGATCCCGGCACAGCGGCTGCGCGCCCTGCGTCAGCTCGGCGATCAGGCTGCCGTGGTCTTCCAGAACAGGGCGCTGCTCAAGATTGCCGAGATGCGCACGGCAGAACTGGGGCGGCAGGTGACAGCGCTTCAGGCGATCAACCGGATTGCCACCGGTGTCAACTCGATGGATGAAGAGCGCGAGATGCTCGACTATACCACGCGGCTGATCGTCGAGGTCTTCGGCGCTGACCGCTGCGGTATCGCGCTGATCGATCCAGATCGCGAATACAGCGTGGTTGTGAGCGAAGTGCCGGGGACGACGCTCGGCCTGCGCATTCCCTTGAGAGGCAACCCGCTGCTCGACCTTGTGATGGAAGATCTTACCCGACCGCTCGTCATCCACGATACGCAGACCGATCCCCGTCTGCGGCAGGATATGAAAGATCTGTTCAAGTCCATCAACACGCGCGCCATCCTGATCGCGCCGCTGGTTGTGCAGAACGAACTGATCGGCACACTCGGCATCGACATCATCGAAAGCCCGCTGGAATTTAATGACGATATTGCCAACACCGCTCAGACGCTGGCCGCGCAGCTTGCCATCGGCTTGCAGAACCACCGCCTGATCCTTGAAGCCCAGCGCCGTGCCGAGCAGCTTGCGCATATCGCCCGGTTTGCGCAGAAGGTACAG
>SZPD01000233.1 GCA_030263515.1 Anaerolineae bacterium CFX9
AAACGGATGCCGTATGGGGTTTTTCGCTGCGCAGTCCAGAGGGTTCTCCAACGCCGCTCTATGATGCGCTGAGCAGCCATCCCCGGTCCGATGGCGCTGTTCACGGGCTTCACCGGCCAGACACGATCTATGCATCCTACAGCGGCGTCTGGACATTTGGCGAGCTTGGGGCAGATATCGGCTGGCTCAGCGACAGCCGCTTCACATTCCGTTTCAGGGGGAGTGGTGTGGGGCTGCTGCTGCGCAGGGGAGATTATGTCGCTTTTCTGTATCCCTCGATCGACGGAAATATGCCCTCTGCCCTCCCCCGTGATCCTGACGGGCGAGCCTTCATCACCCTCAAAAGCGCCGATCTTCAGCCAGCGCTTGAGCTTCAGCCAATCGCTGTCGATCTCTCGCCCGGCGCTCATCAGCTTGAGGTCATCGCTGACCGGGGCTGGGATCAGTGGGCTTTAGCCGGCATCGCCGTCGCAAGCCAAAATCCGGCGGCTCCCCTCGATGCGCAGATTATCGTCGCAATCATCTCATCCCTGATCGCTCTCAGCGCGGTCAGCATATCCGCATTTCAGGCAAACTGGCAGACGCCGGCTCGGCTGCTAAAAGCCGCTCTCGACCGGCTGGGAGATCTCGGTCAGCTTGCAGTAAGCATCGCGACTTCATTAGCGCTCATGATCGGCATGCTGCTGACCTGGGGAGATGGTGTTCCAGCACTCTTTCGCCGTGAGCCTGTCCAGCTTGGAATCGCCATCCTGACGGCGGGCATCGTCTACCTTTCGCCCGGCATTCTGCTCACCCTGGCTGCGGCGGCTGTTCTGTTTGTGATCTTCTTCCACAAACCGGAGCTTGGCGCGCTGCTGACGCTCCTGTTCGCCCCATTTTTCCTCTTTCCGGTTGAATTGTGGCGGTTTGCATTCCCCATGTCGGAAGCGCTGCTGCTCCTGACCGCCGCTGCATGGGGGTTGGGCTTGCTCGTCAAACTGGGTCGTCAGCGCCAGGCGTTACCCCGTTCACTCACCACATTCGACGGGTTCCGGGTCATGAACGCCATGGATTACGGCGTTCTGGCATTTGCTCTCATCGGAGTCCTGTCGCTTGCATGGACATCGATTCGCGCGCCGGCAGTCACCGAAGTGCGCACCCTCATCCTCGAACCCGTCATCTTTTACGCCATCCTGCGAACGCGCTGCGAGACAGGCAGGATGCGCCTGGCGCTGGTCGATACCCTGATCATTTCAGGCATACTGGTCTCGCTCATCGGGCTGTTTCAGTTTATGAGTGGAACCGCGGTCATCACGGCGGAAGACGGCGCAAGACGCCTCTCCAGCGTCTACGGCTCCCCAAACAACGTTGGCTTATGGCTTGGTCGATGTCTGCCTTTTGCGCTTGCATTCATGGTTGTCAGTGTCGATCGACGGCGCAGACTCCTTGCAGCAGGGACAGTGCTGCTGATGGGGATCACCGCTCTGCTCACACAAAGCGCGGGAGCGATCTTTATCGGGATTCCCGTGGGCATTCTTGCGGTCGCCCTGCTGGCGCTCAAGCGCCAGCGAGTGCTGATCCTTTCCGGAGTTGCTATCGCAGTCGCCGCGCTGTTTGCGGTTGCCGTTCAGTCCGAGCGCTTTTCCCGCCTGCTCAGCCTGACAGAAGGAACCAACTTCTTTCGTCTGCGGGTCTGGCAAAGCGCATTCAGCATGATCCGCGAGCGGATCGTCACCGGTTTCGGCATGGATCAGTTTCTCTATGAATACCGTGGGCGCTATATGCTGCCGGACGCCTGGCAGGAACCCAACCTTTCCCATCCCCACAATCTGATCCTTGATGTATGGACTCGCCTCGGACTGCTCGGTTTGGCAGCGATCGTGTGGACGCAGATCGTCTTCTGGCGAACTGCGCTGCGCATTTACCGCGTCCTCAGCGCTGATGACAGGGTCAGCTTCGCCATCGTGGTCGGCACAATCGGCAGCATGGCTGCCCTGCTCAGCCACGGCATGATCGATAACAGCATCTTCGTTCAGGATCTGATTTTCGCGTATATGCTGCTCCTGTGGCTTCCTGCATCAGCAGCGAACATCCGGGCTATTGACGGAGAACAAAAAACAATGTTGTAATGTGCATACGACAAGCACAGTTCGAACGGACACGTAACATGAAAGGAAAGATCAACAAGGTTACGATCCAGGTGGTGCAGGGTGACCTGCTCACGTTTTCGGCTGCGGCTGTCGTGAACGACACCAATACTGATCTGGCGCTCAGCCCGCGTCTCATCTCGCTGGCAGGAACCGATGTGCTCCGCGAGACCGCACAAATCGGCTTCTGTGATGTCGGCTCGGCGGTCATCACCGGCGCAGGCAGCCTCAATGCGCAGAAGATCATTCACACCGTCGGTCCGCGTTGGGGTGAGGGCAGCGAAAGAGGAAAACTGGCAAGCGCTGTCTTCGAGTGCCTCCAGCTTGCCGAAAAACATCAACTGAAATCGATCGTCTTCCCCGCCATTTCCACCGGCGCGCTGGGCTATCCACTCGAAAACTGCGCCACCACCATGCTGACTCAGATCATCGACTTCACCTTTGAGGATCTGCGTTTTCTGCGCTCCGTAACCATCTGCCTTGAAGACTCGCACGCCCTTGAAATCTTCCGGGCAGAATTCGCGCGGCAGCTAGATTCGCTCAAACTTGATGATCAGGGCAAAGTTCAGGTCTGATTCCCCTATTCAGCGGCGTCTTGTTCAGTGCTATACTCACCATCCGGTCAACGGTCGTTAACGTCTGCGAAAGGCACGACAATTGCGCGTTCTGATTACGGGAGCCGCTGGCTTCCTCGGTTCACATCTCTGCGATCGGTTCCTGGCTGAAGGTCATCATGTCATCGGGATGGACAATCTCCTTACCGGCAACACACGGAATATCGCGCATCTGGCAGGCAATCGCGATTTTCAGTTCATCCATCATGACGTGACACATTACATCTATGTGAAGGATGATATTGACGCCGTTCTGCATTTTGCTTCCCCCGCCAGTCCGATCGATTATCTCAAGTTCCCGATCCAGACGCTCAAGGTAGGATCTCTTGGCACGCACAATGCGTTAGGTCTGGCCCTCGCCAAGGGGGCAAAATTCCTGCTCGCCTCCACATCCGAGATTTACGGAGACCCGCTCGTCCACCCTCAGCGTGAGGATTACGCAGGCAACGTAGATACGATCGGACCTCGTGGGGTCTACGATGAAGCCAAACGCTTCGCCGAAGCGATCACCATGGCATATCATCGCCATCACGGGCTGGATACCCGGATCGTGCGCATCTTCAACACCTATGGTCCCCGCATGCGGCTGGATGATGGTCGCGTTGTGCCAAACTTTATCGGGCAGGCGCTGCGTGGCGAACCCCTCACAGTCTATGGCGATGGATCGCAGACCCGCAGTTTTCAGTACTACAGCGATCTCATCGAAGGGGTATACCGCCTGCTGCAATCCAATTTCAATGAGCCGGTCAACATCGGCACTCAGCAAGAAATGACCATCATCGAATTCGCTCACCTGGTCAATGAGCTGACCGGGAATCAGGCTGGTATCGTCTTTCGCGACGATCGAATCAAGGGCGATCCTCAGACACGCCGCCCTGATACGACCCGCGCACGCAGCATCCTCGGCTGGGAACCCGTAGTCGATCTCGCAGACGGTATGCAGGAGACGATCAATTATTTCCGCAGTGTCGTCTAACGGCTCACCGCGTATGATGGCGTTCAGGCACAGCATCGCGCCGGGCAGCGGGAAATCTGCTCAGCCTCTGTCCGCCTTCTTCGTCATCGCGGCGCTGCTGCTGGGGATCACGATCGCTTTTGCGCGGCTTGAAGTCGCGCTGTTCCTGCTGGTGGTGTCGGGCGTATCCCTGTTATTCCTCATCGCGCCGCTCAGCGCGATCGGCTTTCTCGTCCTGCTCGCTCCGCTGCGAACGCTGATTGCAACCGAGTCTGCGCTCAGGATGCCCTTGGATATCGGTCAACTGCTTCTGATCGCTGCGTTGGGGGTCTGGGCGCTTCACCGTATGCTGTGGCAGCGATCGTTCCGGCTTGCGTTTTCATCGGTCTTTATCCCGCTCATTATCTTCATTGCAGGCACAGGCTTGTCCGGCTTCACCGCCCATTCCATGAGCGCATGGCTGAATGAATGGCTCAAATGGATTCAGGTGCTGATCCTGGCGATCGTATGCCTCGATCTGGCGCGCGAGAGACGCTGGGAATGGCTGCTGTTCTTTATCGTGCTATCAGCAGTTGCCAATGCCCTGGTCGGCATCTATCAGTTTTTTGGGGGCAGCGGCGCGCTCCATCTGCTGATTAACGATCGTTTCTTCAGGGCATTCGGAACGTTCGGGCAGCCCAATCCCTTTGGCGGGATGATGGGGCTGATCGCCCCCCTCTGCTTTATGGCTTCGCTGGGATACGGACTCCGCGCATGGGCACTGCGCCAACATTCCCGAAGCGCCGCTCTGCCAGCAGCCATGATCAGCCTGTTCTACCTGGGTTGTTTCGGTATCATCGCCGCTGCTCTGCTCATGTCGTGGAGCCGGGGCGCGTGGCTGGGGTTTGCAGTCTCAATGTTCATCACCCTGATACTCATCCCGCGCAGAGTTGTTAACGCCCTGCTGTTAATGGGAGTCGTGGCGCTGAGTGTAATTGGGCTGTGGTCTACAGGCCGGCTTCCCGCTTCGATCGTCGAAAGAGTGAGCAGCGCTTTTCAGGAAACATTCACAACTAATGATGTACGTGGAGTAGACATCGATCCTGAGAATTACGCGCTTGTGGAGCGGCTTGCTCACTGGCAGGCGGCGGTCAACATGGCGACCGAGCATCATTATCTGGGTGTCGGTTTTGGGAATTACGAGATCGCTTATCCGAACTATCGCCTGCTGAACTGGAAGTTTCCGCTGGGTCACGCGCATAACTACTACTTGAACGTGCTGGCTGAGACTGGCATCATAGGGTTGACCGCCTATGTAGTGCTCTGGCTATTACTGATTGGGTTCACCATGCGAACCCGCCAGCACCCGGATCTGCTGGCGCGCAGCGTGACGGTTGGGCTTATGGGCACGTGGACGTATCTTCTCGTTCACAGCCTGACCGATAACCTGTACGTCAACAATCTTTTTCTTCTTTTAGCCGTGATGTTTGGTATGCTAGCGGTGTTATATAATCAATGCCATTCACCGAGTCATCTGAGGACGTAATGAGTTCGAACACAGCCAAAATCAGGCGCGTTGCGGTGCGTAACCCGCTTGACATGCCCATCGCAGTCGTCGCCAGTCGTCTCGGTGGCTCAAAATCGAAGGAAGTTGAGCGCTTCATCAAGTTTGCAATCGTGGGCGCTGTCGGCGCTATCATTGATTTCGGCACGCTCTTCATCCTCCAAGCGACGGTGATTCCTCCACTCGATCCGAACAAGGACCTCAAGGTCGCCCTCGCCAGCACCATTGCGTTTCTCGCCGCGGTCGTCAGTAATTTCGTGTGGAACCGCCTCTGGACTTATCCTGACTCGCGTTCGCGATCCATGCGGCGTCAGCTCGCACAGTTCACAACTATCAGCGCGATCGGCTGGCTGGGTCGAACGCTGTGGATCAGCACTGCCTACAAATTCCTGGGCGAAGCTCTCATGCCGGTGGTACTGCCGGAAATCCAGCTTTTCCGCCCCGGCTATGTGCCATCGGAATCGGCGGAAGCCAAGCTGGGAACCCTCGTCGCATGGTGCATCGGCGTCGTGGTGGTGATGGTCTGGAATTTCCTCGCCAATCGCTACTGGACATACAACGACGTTAAGTCCCACGGGCATCACGCTGAAAGCCAGTCTTGAGAATCGCTCTCGATTACACAGCCGCTTACGAACAGGGTGGCGGCATCGGACGTTACGTTCGTGAGCTGACCGCCGCTCTGGGCCGGCTTGCGCCTGAAGACGAGTATCTTTTATTCGTCGCTGGTTTTGGCGCTCGCCCATTGCCACCGCTGCCGGGAGAAAACTTCGCCTGGAAATTGACGCGAGTCTCACCGCGCTGGTGGGCACGTCTCTGGCATCGCCTTCAACTGCCGATACCGGTTGAGTGGTTCACAGGATCGGTCGATATCTTCCATGCCACCGATTTTACGCTGCCCCCCACAAAGAAGACGACGCGAACGCTGCTGACCGTCCACGATCTCTCATTCGTGCGTGTCCCGGACTCGGCAAGCCCTTCGCTGCGCACCTATCTGAATGTGGTCGTGCCCCGCTCAGTTGCGCGAGCCGACCATGTGCTTGCAGACTCTCAGGCGACCAAAGACGATCTGATTGAGCTTTATGGAACCTCGCCAGACAAAATCACGGTACTGCTGAGCGGCGTAGACAGCCGCTTCAGGCGGGTGACTGATGCTGGCATCATCAGCGCTGTCCGCAATAAATACAATCTGCCGCGGCAGCCCTTCATCTTCAGCATCGGAACTGTTCAGCCGCGCAAAAATTATGCGCGGCTGATTGGTGCTCTGGCACAGCTCAGGCGTAAAGGGCATGATCTGGCGCTGGTCATAGCAGGTGGCAAGGGCTGGCTGGACGATGAGATCTATGCTTCTCTGGAGACGCACCGCGTGGCCGATTCTGTTCGCTTCATTGGCTATGCGGCGGATGACGACCTGCCAGCCCTATACAGTGCCGCCCATATCGTCGCGATGCCCTCGCTCTATGAGGGGTTTGGACTTCCCGTTCTGGAAGGCATGGCTTGCGGCACGCCGGTACTCACCTCCAATGTCTCATCCCTGCCAGAAGTGGCAGGCAGTGCGGCGATCATGGTCGATCCCTATTCAACAGACGCCATCGCTGCCGGGCTGGAACAGCTCGC